>JAGLZV010000121.1 GCA_023131215.1 Candidatus Methanophagales archaeon
TCGTATAGCCCCCACCTCTGCTATTACATCCTCTTTTGAGAGTCCACGAATTGGAATCCCTTTCTCTCTCAATTCATTTTGCAATTCCAACCTGTGTACTCCAAGCAACTCCGCAGCTTTTCCCAAATTTATCTTTTCATCAAGATAGGCATTTATTATCACCGACTTATAAAGAGCTGGTTTTCTCTCCCACAATTCCTTAAGAGCCACTTCTAAAATCTCTGGCTGAATTTTGCCTAATTTACACAACTCCTCTGTTTCCCATTCCATCTTTTATCCTCCCTTTTATTTTTTCTTCTTACACCTTAATCTTAATCTGTCACGACGTATATAAAATTCTTTTAGCAAATATATGACCAACGTCATGAATTTTTGGATAATCCACACCAAAAATTTCAAGCACTCCTTTCAAAGTCACTTCCACAACCTCTTGTGCCCTTCACACCGTCATATTGTAATCGCGTGCCATCCAAGCCCCATTTAAATCCCTATGCAAAATCTTTCCAGCCTCTTCGATTAACTTTTCCCGACTTCTCTGTTCGTCATAATTCAAACACTTCACCAGCCACTAAATCTGGTTTTAAGTCCCAATACCAGCTACCATCTTTCAAAAAAACCTTTTTCGAGCCAAGCATATTGAGTCGGTGCCTTAACTCCTCAAGTCTCCTCTTGAGAAAATCTTTTTTATCTAATAGAATTATTGAATCCTCAATCATATCCAAAAAGAGGTATAAGTTCTTCTCAGCCTCCTTTTGAGAGAGAATGACATAACTTAAGTAGGGCATCAAACCCTTTTTTCTGTTGATTTCATACACTTTGCTTTTTCTCAACTCCTTCTCAACTTCAATAAATGGTCTAAGCCTCTTATAGTAAACATCTGGTGCATCCTTCTGGACAATAAGCAGGTCAATATCACTTTCTTTTTTCGCTTCTCCTCTCGCAACAGAACCATATAAAACCAAAGAGACGATGGAATCCCTCAATTTCTCGATGATAAGGTCCTTAAATAAGCAAATAGTTTCCCGATAGTCCTCATAACCTATCCCTGCGCCCATATCTAATGCACTCGCATCAGGATAGTGTTTTTTCTTCATATTATGATAGACTTTCATATTGTTTTCTCCGCTCCTTCACTTCAACCACTGCCTCTGGAGCTATATCTTTCAATGCACCCCAAATCTCCATGATTTTTTGGTTTTTCTTTATCGTTTCAAGCATCTCCTCTTCCGTAGTACTTTTTTCATCTCTTTCACCTATTTTTAATCTGTTCTTGGTGTAAATATATATATATAGTTCAAAAAGGTAAGGGGTGGGGTGAAAGAGATGATTAGTAAAAAGCATACCAAAGTCACTACCGGGGTGTTTATCCCGGGAGAATTCCTTAGCCAGGCGGAGATTACTGAGGAGGACATTGAAATAGAGCTTGCAAACAAGGAGATTCGGATTTATCCTGCTAAATCAGGTGCTGGGAAAAAGGTTTTCAGCTTTGATTCCCCTTTGTGGAGATGTGTTGGATTTGTCGAAATAGAAGGTATTAGTGGCAAAGAGCACGATAGGTATATCTACGGTAAGGGAAGTGAATAATGCTATCGATTTCAGTTTTACTGATGGTGGTGAGCTTTGTTGTCATGTGGGAGATGGGAATCAAAGAAGCCTTTGCCTTCGATGAACACTTTAATCAAATGGAGTTTATTCGAAAACCGTAAAAAGATGTGGGGATCAGTTTGAGGAGATGTGGGCGGTGGTAGAGATAAAAACGATTATAGATTCTGCTTTAGAAAGGAAAGACCTAAGGGAAGAAATTGAGAGGTATTTATGGGGAATAGGAAATAGAGGAGTAATATAAACAATAGCGAAAAAGCTTTTAGGCTGGGAGCCAAAGGTAGAGCTTAAGGAAGGATTGTTAAAAATGATAAAATGGTTTAAGGAAAAAGAGGGGTGATATGATATGAGGGGCATGTTTGAGGGAGAAAGGCTGAAGACAAAAGACAAAAAGACTTTATATATCCAGGGATATAACATTTAAGAGAAAGAGGTAAAAAAGATGCCAATAGCATTGGAAAGGATAATGAAAGCTGTGGAAACTATTGAATTTAAAGGAACTGAAGAAGGGATAGCAGAAAAATGGTTGGGTGCTTTCGAGGGCGTTGTTCCAGAAGGGATGACCAGTACAGAATATATCAAGAAGCTGAGAGAGAGTTGCTATGGAAAGTTTTAGGATTTTTTTGGATACTGATGTTCTTATAAATTGGTTGGCGAAGGAGACAGATCCAAACACTGGATTTAATTTATGGCGGTGCCCGTATGCGATAATAGAATTAATAGAGAGAAGAGAGATTGTGGGACACACATCACTAACTAACATTTTTGAGGTTAGATTCGTATTGCGAAGGAAGAAGAAATATAGCGAGAAAAAAATTAAAGATTGTATAGAAACTTTGTTCGGGGCGATAGAAATAGAAGTTCCGGATTCGGGTGATATGCTGGAAGCAAATAGACTTCAAAATACTCCTGAAGAGTTCTTAGAGCGATATTTTCCTAATATCTTTGTGAGGATTAAGGATGCGATAAGGGATATTTTGAAGGAGAGGTGAAAGATGATCTCAGCGGTAATCCCAGCGCATAATATAATGAGGAAAAAGCAATAAGATGAAGTTAAATACACTCAAAAACTTCCCAAAAGACCGTGACCTCGCACTCGTGATTCTATTCACACTTTTATGCATACCATTCGTTTTAGTCCCGCCATTAAACGAAATTTCGCCAATAAGAATTATTCTTGGTCTTCCTTTAGTTCTCTTTCTGCCCGGCTACGCTTTAATCGCGGCATTATTCCCAAGAAAAGACGATTTGGACGGAATCGAAAGAGTAGCACTCAGCTTTGGATTGAGTATTGCAATTACCCCCTTATTGGGTTTAGCTTTGAACTACACACCATTTGGGATTCGATTGTCCCCTATTCTTATTGTTCTATCAGTATTCACGATTTCACTTGCTATGGGTGCGTATGTAAGAAGAAGCATGATTCCAGAAGAGGATAGATTTGTCGTTGAATTTGCAGCTTTCTTCAAAAGTATGAAAAATTCGTTTAAAGCCACTGATACGAAAATAGACAAGATATTGACCGTTGGGTTAATTATTTCAATCATCATCGCAATCTCCATGACCGCTTATGTGATAACAACACCAAAAGAAGGGGAGAAGTTCACGGAATTTTATGTTCTCGGTCCAGGAGGCAAGGCAGAAGATTATCCAACGAATTTGAAAGTAGGAGAAGAAGGGGAAGTAATCATAGGTGTTGTAAATCATGAATATGCCAATGTTACATACCAATTAGAAGTGAAACTTAATGGAGAAGTTATAGGTGAAAAGAGCATTGGGCTAATGCACAATGAGACATGGGAAAGCCCTTTTACATTCAGGGCGAAGAAAGCAGGTGAAGATCAGAAATTAGAGGTTTTGTTGTATAAGGAAGGAGTAAAAGAAGTATATCGATCACTTCATTTATGGGTGGATGTTAAGAGATGAATAATATAATAACTTCATGAAGATAGGTTTAATTGGTGATAGAAATGTTTGTTATAGAAGTATCGGAAATAAGAGGAAAATGCCCTGTTTACAAGAAGGGAGATAAAATGGTCATAGAAGGACCTGAAATAGTTTTAGAGAAAACAGATGCAATATGCATCCACGCTTTAGCGTCTTTACTTCATTATGTCGTTGCGTTAAGGGATGGTGCGGACCCGAGAAAGCTTGGGTTATCGAAAGATGGAAGATATGCATACATCCAATGCATGGACCCTGGAGAGCCATATACCGAAGGAGGAACTGTTATATTTAAATGCTACAGAGTTGATAAGGAGAAAAAAACATGAAAATCTCAATCATCCTCGGAACACGTCCTGAAATAATAAAAATGTCTCCTATCGTAAGGGAATTAGAGAATAAAGGCTTAGATTACTTCATCCTGCACACAGGTCAACATTACTCTTACAACTTAGACAAAATCTTTTTTGAGGATTTAGAACTCCCAGCAGCAAAATACAACTTAGGCGTTGGCTCAGGCTCCCATGCAGAAGAAACTGGTAAAATGTTAATCGGCATAGAAAAAGTTCTAAAAGAAGAGAAGCCGGATATAGTGCTGGTAGAAGGTGACACAAACACTGTTTTGGCAGGTGCATTAGCTGCTTCCAAATTACACATCAAGGTTGGACATGTAGAAGCAGGTTTGCGCTCTTATGATAGAACCATGCCGGAAGAAATAAACAGGGTTTTGGCTGACCACGTTTCTGATTATTTATTTGCACCAACAGAAAAGGCAAAGGAGAACTTGTTACGGGAAGGCATAGAAGAAAACAAAATCTTTGTTACTGGCAATACAATTGTAGATGCAGTTTATCAGAATTTAGAGATTGCAAGAAGAAAGGCTGATGCCTTAAACAAGCTCAATTTGAGCCCGGGAGGATATATTCTCGTAACTGCACACAGACAAGAGAATGTAGATGTTAAGGGTAGGTTAAAAGGGATTTTAGAAGGATTAGGGTTGATTTACAATGAGTTAAATCTTCCAATAATCTATCCAATACATCCGAGAACAAAGAAAAAGATAAAAGAATTTGGATTGGAAGTTCCAAATGGAGTTGAATTGATCGAACCTCTTGGCTTCCTTGAGTTTTTGCAGTTAGAAGCGAATGCCAAGTTGGTTCTAACTGACTCTGGAGGAGTTCAAGAAGAAACTTGCATTTTAAAAGTTCCCTGCGTTACTTTAAGGGATAACACAGAAAGACCTGAGACGTTGGAAGTCGAGAGCAATGTTTTAGCGGGAGTGAATCAGGATAAGATTTTAGAAGGTGTTGAAAAAATGATAAGCAAACAAAGAAATTGGAACAGCCCTTTTGGTGATGGAAAAGCTGGAGAGGAGATTGTTAAGATTTTGATAGGTGGAATTTGATGAACGCAGTTCAAAGAATTGCCAAGAACACCACAGCATTATTCGCAGCTCAATTTGTCGTTTCAATACTATCACTTGTATTATCCATCTTCATCGCCCGGAGTTTAGGCGATGTCACTTTCGGTAAGTATTCCTTTGCACTTGCCTTCACCGCAATCTTTGCTGTTTTTTCAGATTTGGGATACAACACATTATTGATTAGAGAAGTAGCGAGGAATAAATCAGTAGCAAGTAGATGCCTTTGAAACATCACCGTGATGAAGATAATTTTTGGTTGCTTTTGACGAAGAAGAGAATTTATGTAGCAAGTATTTATATAGTAACTACAATATTACTACAATTAGAGTGTAATAATGGAAAAAGTTACTATCAAGATACCGAGAGAACTGTATGAAAAGCTGCGAGTGATGATAGAAGGCACCGGATTCTCCAGCGTTACCGAATTTATCGTTTTTGTGATGCGGAATTTGGCATCAAGCGGAAAGATAAAAGAAGAGGATAAGCTAACGGAAGAAGAGGTAAAAGCGGTAAGGGAAAGATTGAGGAGGCTTGGTTATTTATGAAAGAGGAAGAAAAAGAAACTGAAGAAGGGGAAAAGAAAGCCGTGTTTTTACCGGCTGAGCTCTATGGCAGGATAGAAGAGAGAGTGCATGCTACGGAATTCCGCTCCGTGGAGGAATATGTCACATTTGTTCTGGAGGAAGTGCTCGGAGGAGAAGAGGAGGGCGAGGAAGAAGAACCTACTTTTAGCGAAGAGGAGGAAGAAGAGGTGAAAAAAAGATTGAGAGCTTTGGGTTACTTGGAGTGAGCGCAAATGGTCAATAACAAAAATACAAAGACAGATTCATGGGTTCGCAGTTGGACAAAATCGTTCACATGGCGTGTTCTCGGAATTGTAATTTTAATTTTGCTCTCCTACTTCATTACGGGTAGTTGGGTTAAAGCGAGTTTGATTACCTTTGTCTTTCATGCAATTAGAGTGGTTCTGTATGTGCTTCATGAGCGCGCATGGGAGCTTACGGCGTGGGGTCGTGCCACAAATCCCGGTATCAACATGTTCTGGTTTTATTTTTGGTTAGCGATTCTAATTCTCGCCTTTGCGGGAATTGTTATGGTAGGAAGTTTATAAGTATATTGGAGGTGAAGAGGAGAGAATGGGACTGAAAGAACTGGAGAATAAGAGCATATATATATTAAGGGAAGCATACGCGGAGTTCGAGAACCCGGCAGTTCTGTGGAGCATGGGAAAAGACAGCACAACTGCTCTCGCACTGTGCAGAAAAGCCTTCTTTGGCAAAATACCATTTCCAGTAATCCATATAGATACGGGTTACAAGTTCAAGCAGATGTATGAGTTCAGAGATAGAATTGCAGAAGAATGGGGATTGGATTTGATAATAGCGAGGAACGAAGAAGCGATGAACGCGGGAGTTGGACCGAAGGAGGGCAAGCTCGAGTGCTGCACGAAATTAAAAACGGAAGCGCTGATGCAATGTCTCGATAAGCATGGGTTTGATGCACTGCTTTTAGCAATAAGGAGGGACGAACATGGGATAAGAGCGAAGGAACGCGTCTTCTCACCACGTGACGAAGAGTTCAGATGGAATTACAGGGACCAGCCGTTGGAAATGTGGGACCAGTATCAAGCTCAAAGTAAAGGTCAAAGCGAAACTGATGAGACCCTCCACATCCACACAAGGGTGCATCCAATTCTGCACTGGCGTGAGTTAGATGTTTGGGAATATATAAAGAGAGAGAAAAATATCCCGGTAAATCTAATGTACTTTGCCAACGATGGAAAGCGGTATCGCAGCTTAGGCTGTGAACCTTGCACTTCTCCAATAGATTCAAATGCAAAGACAATAGATGAAATAGTGGAGGAACTGCGGACGACGAAGGTTGCAGAACGGTCTGGTAGGGCACAGGACAAAGAAAAGACGTTTATGATGCAGAAGCTGAGGGCGCTTGGGTATATGTAACCACAAGATTACACAGATTCTCACGAGAAAAACGATAAATAATAATGAACTTTAAATCTAACAATAAAATGGGAATGATTGAGCAATTAAAAGAAGACTTCGAGGAGTTCAGGGAGCGTTGCATGGGGATATTGCTGTTTGGCTCTTATGCCGAAGGAGAGCCAACAAAGAGGAGCGACATTGACATTTGCATGGTTAAGCCCTCAGAAGGCATTTTAGATGCCATTTACGATAAACTCGGTGGGAAATACGATATAAAAGTGTTTGAGAATTTGCCGCTGTATGTAAAAATGGAAGTTATAAGGCATCACGAAGTTATACATGGGGATGAACTTGATTTATCCGAGTATTTCTACTTTTTCAGGAAATTGTGGCAGGACATGGGGCACAGGATTGTGGAGAACGAATTTAAAAATTTTGCGGAGAGGATAAGATATAGGAGGCGATGGCTGAATGAGAAAGAACAGATACTTAGAGAAATTGGAAGTGTTTGAAGGGGAAATGGGATTCATAAGGGCGAAGTCACTTGCATTAGAGGACGATGTTACGAGGCGGGCATTATTGTATGCGTTAGAGGTTTGCGTGGATGTAGTCATGGATGTGGTTGCGATGGCAACGAGGGACTTAGGACTTGCAGTTGAAGATGATTACACGAACATCGAGAAGCTGGAGAAAGAAAAGGTGCTGGCGAAGAGGGAAGGAGAACTGATAAGAAGATTCAATGGTCTGAGGAACGCCATTGTTCATAAATATAACCGGTTGGACTTGGATGCGATTCAGAGGGGATTGAATAAAATAGAAGAGCTGTATGGTGTATTGGACAAATTAGTGGAAGTTGTTGAGAGAAGAGGTGGTTTGGGGGAAGCTAAATGATGAATGTGAACGTGAATGTGGTTCTTGTGGGACATGTGGACCATGGTAAGTCCACATTGATAGGACGATTGCTTTACGACAGCGAGAGCATAATGGATGAGAGAGTGGAAGAGATACAGAAATTAGCGGAAGAATATAAGCGCAGGTTTGAATTTGCTTATTTCCTTGATTCTTTTGAGGACGAGCTAAAAGAAGAGAGGACAATAGATACGGTGAGTTTGATGTTTAAAAGCAAGAAGAACTACTACACGATAACAGACGTGCCTGGGCATAAGGAGTTCATAAAGAACATGCTCACAGGCGCTTCACATGCAGACGTGGCGGTTCTGGTTGTGTCGGCGGATGAAGGCGTGCAAGAGCAAACGAGGAGGCACATGTTCTTGCTCAAAATGCTTGGCATAAACCAGGTTTTTGTGGTTGTGAACAAGATGGATGCGGTGGATTATAAAAAGGAGAGGTTTGAAGTGGTTAAGAAACAAATAAGCAAGCTTTTAAATTCGTTTGACTACGCTGCGGAAGAAATGCTATTCATACCTGCGTCGGCGATGGAAGGCGATAACATTTACCGTAGGAGCGAGGGAATGGAATGGTACGAAGGTCCAACTTTAATAGAGGCTTTGGATGGGGTGACGCAGGAAGGAAAAGAGAAACCACTGAGGTTTGTTGTTCAGGATGTATATGAAGTGGAGGGTGAAAAAATAGTTGTTGGAAGAGTTGAATCGGGCATGTTAAGAAAAGGTGATGAAGTAATTTCCGAACCCTCTTGCATTAAAACAAAAGTAGAAAAAATAAAGGTCTTTGAGGGTGAATTAGAAGAAGCGGCAACCATGGACAGCGTTGGGATTGTCATCAAGGGAGAAGTAAAAAGAGGGGATGTTTTCGGGTTGGTAGGGAATCCTCCTAAACCTGCGAAGGAATTTTTAGGAGAAGCTGTTTTGCTCGGTAAGGAATTGAAAAAAGGAGAGCCAATAGAACTAAGATGCGGAACTGCAAAAGTGAAATGCGAAATAAAAGAGATAAAAGAAAAGATAGATTCAGAGACGGGAGAAGTGATGGAAGAAAATCCGGAAGAGATAAATGAGCACGATGCGGCAACAATTGTTTTTGCTACAGAGCCGTTGGTTGTAGAGAAATTTGCCGAGATACCAGAGCTTGGCAGGTTTGTTCTGGTAAAAAATGAGAGGAATATAGGTGCGGGGGTGGTTTTAGATGTCTAAGGGAATATTTTTTGTGCTGGGAATAGATGCGGCAACGTGGAGTATTGTAACACCGAATTTGCATAAGTTAAGGAATTTTAAACGTTTGATAGAAGTGGGAAAAAGTAAAGAGCTTATCCTGAAGGAAAAGCCTATATCGGCATCGGTTTGGTGCGGTATGTTCTCGGGTAAGCTTCCAGAGGAACACAAACATGGAAGTTACGTTGTGAATGGCGAGATAGTGAAGAGAGAAGACATAAAAGTGGATTTTATATGGGATGTTTTAGAGCGAGAAGGCAAGAAAGTAAAAGCATTGAACGTGCCTTTTGTTGTGCCTCCTTACTCTTTTGGTGTAAATTTCAAGCCAATAGGTTTTGGATTGCCGACAAATGAGAAGGAATGGGAAGAGGAATTGGAGAGAGTCACAGAGAAGACAAAACTTCTAATAGAGGAGAAACCTGATTTGCTTATTGCGGTTTATACGCTTTTGGATAGGATTCAGCACTTCCACTGGGGTGAGGATTATGTTGTTGAGTGGTATAGGAAAATGGATGAGAAGATTGGAGAACTAATATTCGACACTGGTTTCTTAGATGTAGAGGAGGATAACGAATTAATTGTAATTTCAGACCACGGATTCTGCTCTTTTGGCGAGGCGAAAGTGCAGACGCTGCCGGAGCACACGAAAGAAGGGAAATTAAATTTAAAGGGCGACCATCATGAAAATGCTTTGCTGATAACGGTGAACGTAAATTATGAGATGAAGAGACCGCAGGATGTGTTTTATGCGATAAACTTTTTTGCAAGCAAAAACCTTTACTAAAAAAAATGAAAGATAAGAAAGTCTGTATTGTAGGATTAGGGTATGTTGGTTTGCCTTTAGCAAAGGCGTTCTCCAAGCACCTGAAAGTAATAGGCTACGATATAGATAGCGATAAAATAAGGAAACTAAACAAAAACTTTTTTGCAAAGCAAAAACCTTTACAAGCCTTTTTAGAAAAAAGCTTTACCAAAAACGCTGAGGGAAACAATGAAGATAACTTAGAGTTCACCACAGACACGTCAAAGATAAAACAATCGGATTTTGTTTTAATCTGCGTGCCGACTCCGGTGACAAAATCAAATTTAAGGAGCCGGATTTGAGATATGTGAGATCAGCAGCAGAAATAGTTGGACAGCAGCTCAAACTCAAAAAAGGAGTTAGCGTAGTTCTGGAGTCAACAATTTATCCTGGAGTTAGTGAAGAGATCATTGCACCCATTTTAGAAAGAGAATCAGGACTAAAATGCGGAGCGGATTTCAAAATTGGGTACTCGCCGGAACGGATAAATCCGGGTGATGAAGCACATACCTTAGATAAGATAACGAAGATCGTTGCAGGAATGGATGATAAGACTACCGAAACTTTAGCCGAGCTTTACGGCTTGATTACCAATATCTATAAAGCCAAAGAATAAAAGCTTTTGTGATTGAAAAATAATAAATCAGTGTAATCAGTGTTAATCTGTGTCTCAAAAAAGGAACAGAAACGAGGGATTGAACTTATGTAGATGATATAATAGATGGATTGTTAGCAATGGGGATAAAAGAAGAGGCAGTTGGGGAGGCTATCAATTTAGGCTCTGGTAAGGAGCACAGGGTTATAGATATGGCGAATATGGTGAACGAGCTTACAGGTCAAACTTTAAGAAAGTTTAATCAACAAACTTTTAGAAAAAGTTTGACCAAAAACGCTGCGCAAGCTTCGCAAAAACTTTTCTTTAAAAAAGAAACCTTTACTAAAGAAACACGAAAGAAGAAAATGAAAACAATAAAGATTTTTAAGTATAAAAACAAACTTAATTTTGGTGATAAATATGGGAATAAGAGTAAAAGCGAGATATGAGAATAAGGTATTGAAGCCGTTGGAGGGATTGGATTTGAAAGAAGGTGAGGATGTGGAGATAGAGGTGAAGAAAGCATTGGTAGAAGAGTTCCATGGAAAAATGAAAATTGACAAAGAAATTGCGGATGAAATAATAGAGATGGAGGTATGGGATTAAAGCTCAGAGAATTACCGGCCAATAAAGAAATATTCGTAGATGCGAACATATTCTTATATTCGGCATTTAAACATCCTGTTTTTGGAAATAAGTGCAAAAATTTTCTTATCAGGATAGAAAAAGGGGAAATAAAGAGCTATACTTCTGATTTTGTGCTGAATGAGATTTTTCACAAACTAATGATTGCCGAGGTTGTCAAGAAATTTGGGATAGCGGCAAAACAAGTTGTCAGATTTGTTAAGAAAAAGCCAGAAATAATTGCGGAACTTGAGACAGTTTGGACTGAGATGGAAATCATAAAAGGTTTTAATATATCCATTTTAAACGGTTCGCTATTCCCTGACTTCATTGAAATATCCAAAAAGTATTGGTTAATGGCTACTGATGCTTTTCATGTTACCACGATGAAAAGGCATGGAATAACGAGTATCGCAACAAACGACCCCGACTTTGAAAGAGTAGAATGGTTAAAGGTTTGGAAGCCTTAAATGCACTTTCTTTCTAAAGAAAGAACCTGCACTAAGAAAGGATTTATTTATGTACTTAAAATTTAAAATAAGGGATGTGTTACCCATGAAAAATAAAACCAGTTGTATCATCGGCTCAGCCTACGCAAGCTTGCCTTTAGCAAAAGCTTTTGTGATTGAAAATACAAAAATAAATCCGTGTAATCTGTGTTAATCTGTGTCTCAAAAAATGTCCGACAAAAGGCAAAAGGCAAGAGGCGACAGGATAATGGGTAAAGGGGGTCTTAAATTTAAA
>JAGLZV010000122.1 GCA_023131215.1 Candidatus Methanophagales archaeon
AAATTGTTGCAAAAACACTTTTTCTTTTTAGAAAAAAGAAAACCTGTGCTAAAAGAAAAACTAAGAGAATGTTTTTAGTCAAGGTTTTTACCGAAGGTAAAAAAGTTGTTGGTAAAGCTTTCTTTTTTAAAGAAAGGTTTATTTTGACTTTTGCACTTTGCAATTTTCATTTTTCATTGTCTGCTCAAAATTCCACCGAATTTTGTGCAAATACAATCTCCTTTATCTTCTCCTCTCCTTCTTTCGGACCTCGCATAATCAACAAATCGCCTTTCTTTATCTCCGCATCTCCTGCTGGATTATAGACCCATTTGCCATCTTTTCTCCGGATTGCCAGTATAAACATTCCAGTTCGAGTCTCTATTTTCAACTCCTTCAGCGTCTTCTTGAATATCTCCTCGTTTTTCGCATCCAGTTTCAATATCACCTCATCCGATTCTTTTATAGAAGCGGAAAAAACCGGATGCAACTGAATATCACGAAGCACCACATCTGCAATCTCATACGCCGCATCTGATATTATTTCAGAAGAAATAGCAACGTGCAGCAAGCCTCTGAGCTCATCAAAAGTGCTTTTTTTCGTTATCCCTCTTGCTGCCTCTATCACCGATATCTCCAACTCATCCTTCATCCGGTCCATTGACTCTTCCAAATCTTTCACTTCCTCCGCTATTTCTTTGCTGTCAAACATAACCG
The DNA here is from genome assembly GCA_023131215.1 of Candidatus Methanophagales archaeon. GTDB lineage: Archaea > Halobacteriota > Syntropharchaeia > Alkanophagales > Methanospirareceae > JAGXOS01. Next base: position 697 of record JAGLZV010000122.1, read on the forward strand.
CGGAGTAAGAAAGACCAACCATCAGCTCTGACATGTTTTTCATATCTGCTATGAGGTCAGCTATTTCTTCCGTTATCCTTTTTCTTTTTATACCCTCCTCTCTCGCAACTTCCTTCTCCTTGTATTCCTCGCCAGTTGCCAGTTTACAGAAAACCGGGATTCCCTCTGTTGGACCGGAAGTGATAATCAAGTCGTCTTCCTTCAATCTCTCGTTTTCATCCGGTGAATATATCCATTTAGAGCCCCTTTTTATTGCCAATACACCCATTCCTGTCTCAGTCTCGAGCTTCAATTCCTTTAGCGTCTTATCCTTCAACACCGATGCGGGCTTTATCCTCACGTTTATTACCGCTTCTTCAAAATCCTCCTGGTCAAGATAACGAGTTATATCTACCGATTCCGCTATTTTTGCTATATCTCCCGCCGCATTAGATATTTTCTCCGCAGCAGATGCCATTTGCAATATTGCGGAGAATTCAATCGCATCTTCTAAGTTCCTCGCACCTAACATTATCGCTATTCTCACTTTATATAACAACGAATGCATCTTTTCCTCTAATCTAAATACCTCTTTCGCTATCTCTGGGTTGCTATACAGAACCGCGGAATAAGCTAAGTCTAACATCGAGTCCGATATGTCTTTCATCTCCACGAGCACATCCTTTACATTAAAAGCCCCTGTCTCTAACATATTCTTATTCTCTCCTCTAACCATCTCTTCGCATACTTAAGCGCCTCAGGGTCTGCGGATAGAAGTTTTATACGCAACTTGTAACTTTTTTCCTCGTCTTCTCTATCTGCGTAAGGATAAGACCCCATCTTCACATCCACAAACTCTTTTACCGCTTCGTTCAGCACTTCCAATATCTCATGTTCTGATTTATCAGTCATTATCCATTCTTCTTTTCTTATCCCTTTGTCATAACGAAAAAACGAAGCGATACCATCAAACATACCTCTCATTTCTTCTGGCATTCCAGGCAACACGAAAATGTTATCCCCTCTGAAGCCGGGAGCAACACCTACTGGATTTGCTATAATCTCTGACCCTTCTGGCATATCTGCCATTTTTAATAAGGTGCCACTTATCCCGTATTTCTCTTTCAACGCTCTCTCTGCTTCTTCATTCCTTTCCAACTCTTTACCCACGCCTTTTGCCACTCCTTCTCTTGTTACATCGTCATGCGTTGGACCTAACCCGCCCATGACAAAAACAAAATCCGAATTGCAACTTTTTATCGCTTCACTTATCGCTTCCATGTCATCTCCTACTACCATTATCTTTTCTACGTCAACGCCCTGTGTTGAGAGCCTCTTTGCAAGCCAAGCCGAATTGGTATCTACAACATCCCCACTTAATATCTCATTCCCAACGCTTATTATTGTGGCGCTAGCACCTTTGCCTTTCATAGCACTAAAACTTTTTTTGCTTCGCAAAACCCCTTTATAAAAACTTATTTTTTCTTTTTGATAAATAACTTTTCGTTTTACGGTTTTAAGAGAGCTTTATATCAGCGCCCAAATTGCGTATATCCCTAAAGAAAGAAGGATAAGAAACCTCAGCACATTCTGCCCCCTCTATATCTGTTTCTCCGCTGGCTGAAAGAGCAGCAATACACAAAGCCATTGCCAATCTATGGTCATCATGCGAATACACCTTCGCAGCTTTTAACTCCTTCCTTTTCCTTCCTTCTATCAACAACCCCTCTTCCTTCTCCTCTATTCTCGCACCCATTTTTCTCAACTCTTCCGTTAGAAAACGCAATCTATCCGTCTCTTTATATCTCAGGTGAGCAACCCCTGTTATTTCAGTAGTGCCTTTAGCAACAACGCCTAATACCGCAATTGTAGGCACCAAATCCGGGTTCTCTCGCATATCCACCTCTATCCCTTTTAGCTCAGCATCTTTAGCTCCTTTTACTTCTACAATCCCTTTTTCCTTATCCCATCTTATGTCAGCTCCCATCTCATTCAATATTTCCACTATTCTGGAATCGCCCTGTGCAGAAGGGAACAAATTGCTTATCTTTACCTCTGAATCAGTGAGTGCTGCGGCTGCTAAGAGATAAGAAGAGGATGAAAAATCTCCGGGCACTGTAAACCTTCGTAACTCGTATCTTTTCCCACCTTCTACTTGAAAATAATAATGGTTATTAGAGGAGCGAGAAAAAGGGACTTCTACCCCTGCTTTCTCTAATACCTCGGTTGTCATTCTCATGTAAGGCACTGAAGTAAGATTGTTTGTCACAATATAAGAATTATTCTCTGCAAGAGGGCATGCGATGAGCAATGCAGAGATGAATTGAGAGCTGATGGAAGCATCCATGGTTGTTTCTCCGCCTTTTAGCCTGCCTTTTACCACTATTGGCGCGGTTCCATCTCCTTTTGTCGAAAAAGCTTCCGAGCCGAGGTCATTCAGGGACTTAAGCAAAGGGGAATTTGGCCTCTTTCTTAAGGACGCATCACCAGTTAGAACCACAGCGCCATCGCATAAAGATGAAATAGCAGTGAAAAATCTTAAAGTAGTGCCGGAGTTTTCGGCATTTATCACGTCTTCGGGTGTTCTTGGTTTTCCTTCGGTGCCTTCTATCGTTATTTTTCTCGTTTTCTCATCGTATTCTACAACCGCTCCTAAGCATTTCGCAGCGTTAATTGTAGCTTTTGTATCTTCGGAGATAAGAGGATAAAAAATATCGCTTTTTTCCCCCAGCGAGGCTATTGCAATAGCTCTATGCGTGTAGCTTTTAGAAGGAGGTGCAATTATCTCGCCTTTTATCCGTGACCTTCTCACCGTTGCATTCATACACTTTTTCTTTTTAGAAAACACTTTCTTTCTAAAGAAAGAACCTGTGCTAAAACTTTTTT
>JAGLZV010000123.1 GCA_023131215.1 Candidatus Methanophagales archaeon
TTCTTTGATCAAACTTTCTTTTCCAAAGAAAGCTATGAAAATATTTTTAGTCAAGGTTTTTACCGAAGGTAAAAAAGTTGTTACGGAGTCGCTGGGATTTGAACCCAGGTCATCAGGTCCGGAACCTGACAGGATATCCACTACCCTACGACCCCTGGTTAGTTACCACTCAATATAAACATCGTCATTTATCGAATTAAACTTTATCAACAGGAAATCAGTGTTTTCTCAATACTTCTATCCCAGGCAGGCTCTTCCCTAAAAGATACCTCAGAAATGCCCCACCAGCTAAGCTAACGTGAACATTATCCATCTCTCTTTTATCCATTCCAACTTCGCTTATCGCAGCAGATGTATGTCCACCACCGAGTAGCGAGAAAGCATCTGAATCTGAAATTGCTTTAAAAATCTCTTTTGTTCCTTTTGCAAATGCTTCTTTTTCGTATAGCCCCGCAGGTCCTTTCATTATCACTGTTTTCGCATTTTTTATTATCTCTCTATATTTCTCACATGTTTTCTCGCCTATATCGTATATTGGCTGGTTTGGTTTAACTTCCTCAAGCGATATTTCTTCTCGCTTGCCGTCCACCTCAATTGCAACATCCCACGGATACTTTATTCTTCTACCTCCCCGTTCCGCTATCCGCCTGGCTCTATCCACGCTCTCAAAAAGGTGTTTATCCACCTTCAGCGGAATTACACCCTTTGCATATAAAAAAAGGCTACCAATGACTCCTGTGGTGAGTATACTATCCATTCCCCTCTCCAATGCGAAATCCATTATATCAAATACTTCTTCTGGTTTCGCACCGCCGAGGACATAAACACAAGGTCTTTTCATGCTGTGGACTGCTCTTTCCAGAGCTCTCAACTCGCGCTCCATTAATCTTCCTATTCCCGCATCCAATACCTTCGGAAAGCCAACCACTGATGCATGCGACCTGTGAGCTACTGAAAAGGCATCATTGATGTAAATATCCGCGAGAGAAGCGAGCTTTCTCACGAAAACTGATTTCGCATGCTCCTCCGGTGTTTTGTCAAGCGTTTCCTCTGCGAGCATCCTCACGTTATCAAGCAGTAAAACTTCTCCTGCATTAAGATTTTTTATCCCCTCTCTCGCAGCAGGTCCTATTATATCATCAATGTACCTCAAATCCACGAAGTTTCTGAGTAGTTGCGCATGCTGCTCCAAAGGGAGAAAATCATCTCCACCAGCACGACCTTGATGAGCGAGAATAACAACTTTCGCTTTTTTCTCCGAAAGCTCCCGTATCGTTTTCGCATTCTCTTCTATCCGCTCCTTCATCTGCACTCTTCCATTTATAACCACCGAATTTAAGTCAGCCCTGAAGAGCACTGTTTTTCCTTCTACGTCGAAATCATCTATTGTCAAGAAATCGCTTAACTGCTCACTCATTTTCCCTCCTCCCTCCTATTTACCCCGGTCTTTCCTATTCCTACACTCCCTTCTCCTCTATCCTCTTTATCATATCCACCACTCTGCAAGAGTAGCCCCATTCGTTGTCATACCATGCCAGCACTTTCACTAAACTGCCGCTACCACCCTTGCTATCGCCTATCACACTCGTAGATAATGCGTCAACCACAGAAGAGTAGTTTGTTCCCAAATGGTCAATAGAGACAAGGGGTTCATAAGAAACAGCAAGGATTCCACTCAAAGAGCTCTTCGACGCTTCTTCAAAAGCACTGTTCACCTCTTCACGGGTAACTTCTCTTCCCAGTTCTGCTACGAGGTCAACCACAGAAACGTTAAAAGTGGGAACTCGCATTGCTATCCCCTCCATTTTCCCTGCTAATGAGGGTAATACGAGACCTATTGCTGCCGCTGCTCCCGTTGTCGTTGGTATTATGGACATAGCCGCAGCACGAGCCCTTCTCAAGTCTTTATGCCTTCCATCAAGAAGCCTCTGGTCGCTTGTATATGCATGAACTGTGGTCATAAAACCGCGATTTATGCCAAACTCATCGTTCAATACCTTTGCCACTGGAGCCAGGCAGTTAGTGGTGCAACTCGCAATAGAAATTATGTTGTGCGAGGCATGGTCATACATCTCATCGTTGACCCCCGGGACAAGGGTTACGTCTGGGTCCTTTGCTGGCGCTGTAATTATTACCTTTTTGCAACCTGCATCAAGGTGTTTCGATAAATCTTTCCTTTCTCTGAACTTCCCTGTTGATTCTACAACCACATCAACACTCAAATCGCTCCATGGCAACTTCCCTGGATCGGTTTCTGCTAATATCTTTATTTCTTTTCCGTTCACAACAATCGTATTCGTGTCTTTCTCCGCTCTTATCTCTCCATCCTGCACACCATGCACGGAATCATACTTCAACAGGTGTGCTACCCAGGAAGCCTCCGCAGCATGGCTATTTATTGCCACGAAATCCACATTCGAGTCATTGCATAACGCCGCTCTGAATACAATTCGTCCTATCCTTCCCCACCCATTTATCGCTACCTTTATCATGTGAAGTTATTTGCGATTTCATTATATAAAGTTATGCATATTTGTTCAATAAAATCCAAAATCCAAATACATACCAATACTACCAATTTCGCCTCATCTTTTCTCTTTGGGGTTTGGAAATTGGGATTTACTTGGGATTTGGTAGTATTTGACCTTGGGATTTATTCTCCTGCTATACAAATACGATTATATCAACCCGTTCTCTATCAATGTCCTCATCGTTCGGTCACAGACAGTTGTAGCATGCGAAACTGCTCTTCCGAGGGTTGCATGCGCCTCCTCATAATCCTCCTCCTCTATCTTTCTTTTTACCTGCGTTACCTTTTCTTCTACCAGTACGAATTCTTGCATTCCCGTTGCGTTCAATGCTATTCCTGTCTCGGTGGACAAACCGTCAAAGAAAGCAAACATCGCTTTTTTCGCTCCCTCCAGTTCACTTTCCTTATTCAACGTTTCTATCACCGTCAGCATCTTAGATCCGATTATCAGCGCTGATTTTATCCTCTCTGCGAATTGATAACCTATTATATCGTTTCTTATCATAATCAAGATGTACGGGCTTATCTTATAAAAAGTTTTTGTTTTTAAAGCTTTTCTTTCTAAGAAAAGGTTTGTAATTATCATGCCATCAACAATAGTAGTAGGGGGATTTTTTGGTGACGAGGGTAAAGGCAAGATAATAGCGTATCTTGCAAAGCATGACAAGCCGGACGTGGTTGCGAGGGGAGGTGTAGGACCTAATGCTGGTCACACTGTCGAAATAGAAGGTAAGAAATACGGATTGAGGATGGTTCCTTCGGGGTTTGTGTGTGAATCTGCAAGGCTTCTGATTGGCGCTGGCGTATTGGTTGACCCTAGGGTGTTCAAACAAGAAGTATCTTCCTTTGGGCTGAAAGGACGAGTAGGTGTGGATTGGAGATGTGCGATAATAGAAGAGAAGCACATTGAAGAGGATGGGAAGGATGCCTATTTGAAGGGAAAAATAGGGTCCACAGGTTCGGGATGCGGACCTGCGAATGCAGCTCGTGCATTAAGGAAGGCGAAACAAGCGAAGGATGAAAAAGAGCTTGAGGAGTTCCTTTGTGACGTGCCACTGGAAATAAATGAGGCGTTGGACCGTGGAAAAGGTGTGCTGGTAGAAGGGACGCAAGGATTTGGCATTTCTTTGCTCTATGGGACTTATCCGTTCGTTACGTCTAAAGACACGACTGCATCGCAGATGGCGGCTGATGTGGGCATAGGTCCTACAAGGATAGATGAGGTTGTGGTTGTATTCAAGTCATTTCCAACGAGAGTGGGCGAAGGTCCTTTTGAAACGCAAATGAAAGAAGAAAAAGCGGCTGAGTTGCATATTGAGGAGTATGGCACTGTTACAGGACGGAAAAGGAGAATAGGAGAGTGGGATGCAAAGATGGCGGCTTACTCTGCGATGATAAATGGAGCGACGATGGTGGCATTGAGTTGTGTGGACAAGTTAGACCCGTCATGCAGGGGTGTGAAAGAGTATGAAGAGTTGAGTAAGGAGGTAAAGGATTTTGTAGCCGAGGTTGAGCACGACACACGAGTTCCTGTGAAGTTGATCTCTACTGGACCTGAGATATCGGAGATAGTGGATTTGAGGAAATAAAAAAGGCGATGCAAGAAAAAGAAATACCAGCGCATATATTCCGGGCGTATGACATAAGAGGGATTTTCAATGAGGACTTGTATCCGGCGACAACGTTAAAAATAGGGCATGCTTTGGGTACGTATGCGAAAGAGAGAGGCGAAAAAAGCGTGGTTGTTGGTAACGACATCCGAACTACTTCTCCTTTGCTCTCGAATGCGCTAATCTCTGGTTTGCTTTCTTCGGGCATGGACGTGACCAATGCAGGAACAACCTCATTTGGTGTTTGTGCTTTCTCCGGGTGGTTGCTTAAAAAGGATATTATTGCTTATGTCACTGCGTCTCATTTACCACCGGAATGGAACGGTGTGAAGTTATACGCAGGGGAAGGAATAGGGTTTTCAGCCGAGGAAAACGAAAAGATAAGAGATATAGTGCTGGAGGGAAAAGAAGAAAAGGTTTCATGGAGTGAAGTGGGTAACTATCATGAGGTAGATTTGAGGGATAAATATATAGAATACATAGCGGAAAGATTCGAGCTTGAAAGTGGTAATGGCGAAAAAAAAATCATGTTGGACTGCGGAAACGGGAGCATGGGATTGATAGCGTTGGATGTGATGAAACGAGTAAAACTAAAAACCGATGCGCTGTTTCCAAACCCCGACCCTTCTTTTCCCAATAGACCCTCTGAACCCACGGAGGAGAGTTTAGGAGCGCTAAAAGAAGAAGTGAAGCGAAGCTCCGCGGATTTTGGCGCTGCATTTGATGGCGATGGTGATAGAGTGGCGATTGTGGATGATAGAGGAAGAATGCTAAGCGCAGACCAGTGTGGCGTTATCATAGCTAAGGAGTTATTAGAGGAGAGAAAAGGACTTGTTTTAGCAAATGTTGAATGCTCCATGCTGATAGAGCGGGAATTGGAGGAGTTAGGTGGTAAAATAGAACGGATACCGGTTGGTCATACTTTCTTGACGAAGGAAGCGAACAAAAGAAATGCTGTGCTTGGCATAGAATCAAGCGGGCATTATGTTATACCTTCCTTTTTCCCGTTTGATGATGCGATGATAATACCATTGAAAATAGCGGAGATATTGGTTAAAACAGGAAAGAAGTTATCAGAGCTTGTGGACGAGTTGCCGAAGTTTCCAAAGGAGAGAATGAACTTGGAATGTGATGACAAGGTGAAGTTTGAAGCGATGCTGGTTCTCGCTGAGCAGTTAGCAATTGAATATGGCGATGACAGAATAAATACGATGGATGGGATAAGAATAGACCTGGAGGAAGAGAAGGAGGAGGGCTTGGGCTGGGTGCTCATAAGGGCTTCTAATACTTCGCCTTTGATAAGAGTGACTGTGGAAGGTGCTACGGAGAAGATAAAGGATAAGTTGATGAAGAAGTTCGTTGCAGTCACGGAGGATGAGATAAGGAAGTTTTAAATAATGGTATGCCTACGTGGACAGATATAACAGGGTGGAAAAAAGGCGGAGGGTTCTCATGGAGAATCTGGAATTTGATTATGCGGTGGGACAATGCACCGCATCATAGAGAAATCGAGACCTTCCCTTTCCATATTCACACAAAAAGCAGGATATTACATGGGAGCGTCTTCGCTTGCAGTAAAGAGCGTTGCGGCAACTGATAAAGGAAAATGATATATATTCGGGAACTCCTTTGGAATGATTGGAACATTGACCATATTGCCAGGCATAATGTTTCACCACACGAAGTGGAAGAGGTTTGTTATTCTAATCCCTCTGTAAGCAGAGCGAGAAATAAAACTTTAAGGATTATTGGTCAAACATACTCCGGACGCTTTCTCACCATCTTCCTTGCTCCTCGAGGAAAAGGGAGTTATTTTGTGGTTACGACGAGAGAAGCTACAGAAGCTGAACGCAGAAGGTTTTATAAATAGAAGAATATCATATTTTATATAACAAGAAAACAGAGGGAAATGGGTAAGATACCAATATTTAAGAGTTTTGAGGAAGAAGCAAAATTCTGGGATACTCATGATACTGAGGAGTTCACAGATGAATTTGAGCACGTAGAGGTGAAGTTCGCTCGCCCTCTGAAGCATAAGTGGATGTTAACCATAGAGCTGGATGAAGAGACCTTTAATCAGATGAAGAAATTGGCTGAAGGAGCAGGGAAGGAGCCTAGTGTTCTCATTCGTTCATGGGTTTTAGAGCATATCAAGAAATAAAAAGGCACTGAGCGTACTTGGTAAAGAGCTAACGACAGAATATGCCAGATTCCTGGCAGCGATAATAGCTGAAATAGGGGATTCGGTAAAAGAGCGAAGGGAAATCCGGGATGTTAAAACTGAGGAGAAGTTCTTAACAAGGATGAAACGAAGAGGACATATTTTTTGAAAAGAGGAAAATAACAGTTAAAGTCATGAGGGATAGAAAAAGCGACGGGTACAGCATCTCTTTCGATAAAAACTTCACGCTTGTAGCAAATGGAACTTACAACACCATTGGCATAAACTCTTATCCACAGATTCATCATACATCAGCACTGCCAACCGCAAATGGCTGGATAAACTGCACTAAATTCGTGAATACCAATGAAAAAATTCGTAATAACTGGATTCCGGCTATCAAATTGTTTTTTTAGTAAAGGTTTCTTTTTAAAAGAAAAGTTTTATGAAGAAAATATTCCATCTCGCGGATACGCACATAGGCTACTCGGCATATCGAAGGATAGACGAAGCGACAGGGCTGAATCAGCGTGAAGTAGACACCTACGAGACGTTCAAGCAATTTGTAGATTATGCGTTGAAGGAAAATCCCGATGCCATATTACACGCTGGAGACTTATTTGATTCCGTGCGCCCTACGAACCGTGCTATTTCTTTCGTTCTTGGGCAATTAATAAGATTAAGTGACGCGGGCATTCCTTTTGTGGTTATTTCAGGCAATCACGAAACGCCTCGGTTGAAGGAAACGGGCAGTGTATTCAGCCTGTTTGAGCATATTCCCAAAGTGTATGTGGTTTATGAAAACAAATACGAACTCATTGAAATTGATGATACAAGAGTGCATGCGATTCCTCATTGTGATGATATTGAAGAAGAGAAGAAGAAAATGAGGCTGAATAACGACAACAATGGGTTTAATGTCGCACTTCTCCATGCAAGCGTTCTCGACACGGAATACCCCGCACCGATATTCATGATGGGCGAATTCAACGAGCAAATTGTTAATATTGACGACTTAACGAATTTTGATTACCTCGCATTGGGGCATTTTCACAGCTACACGAAAGTAAGAGAAGACGCTTACTATGCGGGCTCAACAGAAAGATTCAGCTTCAATGAGGTGAACGACGATAAAGGCTTCTTAGAAGTCAGGTTTGGAGAAGATGGCGGAAAAGAAGTCATCTTTCACGAGTTGAGAACAAGAGAGATGGTGGATTTGGAGCCGATTGTTTGCAGTAGTCTCGATGAACACGAGATAAAAAGTGCTATAAAAAATCGTATCCAGGAATGCAACCCCCAAAATAAAGTAGTAAGGTTAAAAGTGCAGGATATACCCATGCACGTCTATCACTCGCTGGATTTTGACGATATGAAGAGGCTGACGAGGTCTGCAGTTCATTTTGAGATAAAATATGAGTTCCATAGGGATAATGAGTCATTTTCTGCTGAACATCCCGCTTTTCATTCTTTACATACTGAGTTCCTTCGCTTTATCCGCAAGTACACGATAGGAGCGCATATAGATAAGGCGAAACTTAAGGAGTTAGGGGTGAAGTATATGCAGGAATGGGAAATGGATAGCGAAGAAGAGTAGCGTCTCTTATTAGCCCCTCAGATTACACAGATTTTCACACAACTTTTCTTTAGAAAAGAAAGCTTGACCAAAGAAACAAAAGAATGTCCAACCTGTATCTTGCATCATTTTCTTGTGTTAATCTCGTGAAATCTCGTGGTTTTTGAAACATTTGATTTTTGAATTTTGGACTTGTTTAGATTTTAGGGTTTAGGATTTAGGATTTTTAGGTTGCAGGATATTTGTAATTACAGAAGAGATGAAAGTAAAGGTAATGGGCATAGACCTTGCGGGTTTGGAGAAAAACATCACCGGGATATGCGTACTTGTGCTAAATCACGAACTCGAACTTTACTCTGTGCGCGGAAATGAAGAGATAATAAAGAGAATAGAGGAAGAAGAACCTGCTGTCGTAGCCATAGACGCACCTTTGTCCTTTTATGGAAAACCTTTCAGGGATTGCGACCTCGAAATGAGGAAATATTGTTCAATTCTACCTTTGACTTTCAAAGGAATGAAGCAGCTTACGGAGCGGGGCATAAAATTGGCAGAGATTGTTAAAGAGAAGGATGTTGAAGTGATAGAAGTATATCCACATGCTACAAAGATAGCTCTGCATGAAAAGGAAGGGGATGAGGAATTGCTAAGGGAACTTGTGGAACGTGCGCAAATAAAAAACGAGCACGAATACGATGCCATACTATGTGCCATCACTGCAAAGTTCTATTACGAGGGCAAATACCGTGCTTTTGGCAAAGTGGATAAGATAATAGTGCCAAGGTAATTTGAAAGCTCTGATCATATTCTGCCAAGTGAGTGATAGCGAACCGCATACCCGCTGTTTTTCGAAAACGATGCAATTTGATGTTTTAACACGCTTGTCATTATGACACGCTCACATAACGATAGACTGTGTATCCTATACTAATTGCAAGTAGAAGTACCCATATTATACCAATCCCAATAAATAGCCATTTGTCAAGAATCTTTCGGGTATGTCCGAGACCCCTTTCAACGAGGAGATCAATTTCCTCATCGCTAATCTCTTTTTCTGCGAGGAATAATTGTTAAAGATGCTTGGCATTTGCTCTGCGCAACTTCTGATAGATCTTGAATTGAGTAAAATAGCGTCTGTCAGGCGGTAGATCTTGTTCAGCTCTGATTAGCTTACGATGCCAAAAACTTACATCTTCACCTCGTGCGATAATAATTTTGTGCATCTTGATCAAGATGTATATACTAATCATAGCCAACACAACTAAGATTAAAGTTGCCAACGTAAATTGAATGATCTCATCGAAAGCGAGAACCGCAAGCGATAGGCCAGCTCCAATAGCTACAAAGATTGACTGCAAAGTTAGATGGAAATTCCGATAGGCTTGTAGAAGGGAATCGTTCAGTTCAGCCCCCTCAAGTAAATAATCAAGGTAATCAATTGGTTTGTTGTCTGTCATTCACTTACTCCATTTTTCTATATCGGTTTCGGATAACTTCAGTATATCCGAAATTAAGTTTGCTTTATACATCCCTCTAATGGAACATCATCTTTTATCATTCATCATTCTTCCCGAATCAGGTTTATAAATTCCCATCAATAAAAAGTTTTTTAATGCTGAAAGAGAAAGAGTAAATAAAAAGTCCCGTGGTGTAGCGGTCAAGCATACCGGCCCTTGGAGCCAGTGACAGGGGTTCGAATCCTCTCGGGACTATTTAGATTTGGGTAGGAGGGTTGATAAGGGGGGTCTGGCCCCTTATTTCAGCACATCTAACATCGCAACCCTTTCCAACACCAGCATCTTTAACTTTGGCTCGCCAACTGCCTTTAACTCAGCCTCTGTTATGTCAAAGAACTTCTTTATACCCTCTTTTTTATCCTCTTTATATTCTAACTCCAACTCTGAGATTGGCTCTTCTTGTACCCCTATTTTCCTCTTTACTTCCTCAGCAACCATTTCCAAATCTTTTTCTCTTTGTGCTCGTGCAGAAGCATCAACAATAACGATTGCAACTCTTTTCTCGTTTTCGCCTTCTGACACAGAAACGCCCATCGCCAATGCTCTTTCTATCTGCCTTCTTCCCGCGGCATATAAAAGAATCTCCAAGCCCAGGTCGCTCGTTATATTCCTTTTCCTCTCCGTAGCTCTTATTGCTTTTTTCACCGCTGATATTATATGCTCTCCCCCAGCTATCAGCTCGGCATCCATAGCTTGTATTGTCACGTCGTATTCATGAGCGATATTTTTCAACGAAGAAAGAAAATCGTCTACGTTGGATATGCCAACTTTACCAGCAATTATTTTGCAGTTTAATGTCGTCTCCATATCACCTCTCTCCTACTTATTCTTTTGGATTCAGAAGTTATAAATGATATACTGAACGGAATCTTTTAATTTCCGATGATTTCATCTTGTTTTTGCAATGTCATGATTTATAAGCTTTGTATATATCTCCTCTCCACCAGCACCTCAGCATTCAATATAGATGCCCCAGCAGCACCTCTTATTGTATTGTGCCCCTGCGCAATATACTTCACCTCACTCTCCATTTGTCCTCGTCTTATTCTTCCCACCGATACACTCATCCCTCTCCCTGCATCCCTGTCTAACTTCGGCTGCGGTCTATCCCGTTCCTCTCTTAATATTATAGGCTTTTCTGGAGCAAAAGGCGTCTTTATATCTGTGGAGAAGTCCTTAAACGCCTTCTTCACTTCTTCTTCACTTACGCTTCCCTCGAACTTCACCCACACCGCCTCTGTATGACCATCCACCACTGGAACACGATGGCAAGAGGCACATACAGAGAATGTTGCGTTTTTTATCTCTGAACCTTCCATTGTGCCGAGAATCTTTTGAGGCTCGCTTTCCATCTTATCTTCTTCCTTTTCTATAAACGGTATCACATTATCCATTATCGCCATCGAAGGCACACCCGCATATCCAGCACCCGATACCGCCTGCATGGTTGAAACCCGCACCTCTTTTATCCCGTATTTCATTAGTGGTTTCAAACTCATGGTCAGGACGATAGCCGAACAGTTAGGATTTGTCATAATGAACCCATTCCATCCTCGCTTCTCTTTTTGCACC
>JAGLZV010000124.1 GCA_023131215.1 Candidatus Methanophagales archaeon
GGGCATGCCTCAGTAATTCTTTAGTAATTAGCTTCGATGTTTCACGTAGCCTCATCCTGAAGAGATTCACATATTCATCAATATGCATCATTTATCGCAACCACTCCGATTTTTATTAATATATATTTATTAATATTTAAATAAGTTGTTATTAACAAATGACAATAATCAGCATCTCGTTAACGGATGAAATATTGGAGGAGATAGACAGGCTTCAAAAAGAGCTTGGCTTCTCAGGAAGGTCAGAAGTGATGAGAGCAGGAGCAAGAATGCTCCTTGCGGATAATAAGGAAAAAGAGGCTTTGGAAGGCAGGCTGAATTCCGTGCTTTTGCTCATTCATGCGCAGAAAGTAGAGGATACGGTAACAGAAATAAAGCACGAATTCGAGGACATTATAAGCACGCAGATTCATAACCACTTGCGAGAAGATAAATGCCTCGAAGTATTCATTTTGGAGGGTGATGCTGCTCGGGTAAAGCAATTGGTTAGATTGTTCCATGCAAGCGGGAAAATGGATTATGTTAAGTTGATAATTGCGTAAAGCCATTTTGCTTTGCGTTTTTGCCACTTAATTTAAAACAAATTGTTGATAATATATCTTATATTTAATAACACATGTAAGCCAGATGGGTAATACAGATAAAAAAATCGAAAACTTTTTATAACGTATGAAATTTTCACTTCTACATAACATAAATTAAATAGGAGAGAAAAAAAAATGGAATGGAATATAGAAAAGAGTGATGAACTCAAAGAGAGAATCGCAAAAGATGAGGAACTGATGAGAGAACTCAGCAACACTGTGGGTGAAGTCCTTAAAAACCACGGAATAAAACTTGGAGATATGAGTTATGTCTTCGAACCAAGGGTTTTTACTATGAGCCCAGACGAAGCCCCTGAAGTTATAAGGAAGTCGCGCGAAGCCATGCATGTAGCGATTATAAGGGACTTGTACAAGAAACGCGTAGCAGAGGATAGTAGTATTATAGATCCCGCGATAGTTCCACGACATTGTATACCATATTGTGGAGGACCAGACCCACGCTTTCTGCTTGTGCTGGAGGATTTTAGAGTAAAAAAAGATCTTGATGAACCGGTACCTATTATTAGAACTAGTGAATCTTTTATTAAACAGATAGTCGGAGATGAAGAACTTCTAAACGAATTCAGTAAATCTGTTTTTGGGATTCTTGAAAGAGGGGGAATAAAGTTTGGAGAAAATGAAGGCTGTGTATTTGCTCCCGTTGTATTTGAGACGCCAATCTTTGCACAAAAGGTGGCAGTAGCAGAAACATTACAACAAATCCGCGGATTCGGACCCCAGATATATGCTGATCCAACTCCGCAACCAGCATTAACCGCAAGAGTAAACCTAAAGCCTTTTCCAGGGATAATAGAAGCGCCATGGGGACCTACGCCAGGAGTAATTATAGATCGGTGGTGGTGGATAGGAATACCTGCACCGGAGATGCTGCGGGCATTGGATGTGATGAGAGAAGGTTGAAGGAGAATATATGAAGAGATAATTCTCTCTCTTTTCTTATTTTTTATAATGAGAATGAAGAATTCTACTCATCCCAGATTATCCAAGAATATTTATATTGAAGAAGTTAGTAAGAAGAAAAGCAATAAAAAAATTTTCTTTGTTCTGGATCCTGATATGCCTTCTTGGGTATTTGTCAATGAAGATAGTTTAGAAATATTAAATTTGTGTGATGGTAAAAATTCCATTGAAAAGATTTCACAGATAATCGCAGATAAGCATAATATAGAATATAAAGATTCTTTTGAAATTGTCAGTACTTTCTTGGATAATATGCGAATGGATAAGATACTATGTGAAAACTCTCATAAGGAACCACGCAGAAATCAATTCAGAGGTTTGGCTTTGGAAGTAACCAAAAAATGCAATTTACGCTGCATTCATTGTTACTTATCGGCAGGAGGGGATGCAAATGACAATGACAATGAACTCACGTTAAACGAAATAAAAGAATTGCTTAAATCCACTAAGGATTCAGGAGGAATATCTGTTGCTTTGGGTGGCGGTGAGCCTTTGCTGAGAGATGATTGCATTAAGATAATAAAATACGCAGCGTCATTGGATTTATTAATATCATTAGGCACCAATGGAACCCTCGTAGATGAAAAAATGGCTAAATTACTGTCTGAACTACCGATTAAAATACAGGTAAGCTTGGATGGAGCGAGTAAAGAAACCCATGACCGCATCAGAGGAGAGGGTAGTTTTGATTTAGCAGTCAGAGGAATAGATAACCTTATTAATGAAGGTATGGGAAAAGATATTGTAATAGCATTTGTGCCAATGAAAACCAATGTTAATGAAATTCCAGACATAATAGATTTTGCGTTAGAGCGACAAATCCCAGTAATTCAATTCCCTCCACTTTCGTCATCAGGCAGAGCAAAAAAAGGATGGAATGAACTGAAACTTTCTGATGATGAAATGCTGTGGTTCTGGGATTTTGTTTCAAAAAGGTCAGAAGAATTAAGAGGGGAGATGGACTTGCTTGCAGACTGTTTTTCTATAAATATAAACAATCCTGGAGTTCCCCAAAGATGCTCGATAGGTACTCAATTTAGAGTTGATCCTGAGGGATATGTTTATCCTTGCCAGTGTTTCCATTTTGGTTCTGAATACTGTCTTGGCAATGTAAGAGAGAAAAGTTTAGAGAACATCGTGCATGGTCAAAAAATTGAGGAAATCAAAGAAATCTGCTTTCAAAGACCTTTGAATATAGAGGAATGTAGAAAGTGCAAATGGAGAAATTTTTGTGGTAGCGGTTGTATGGGAAATGCTTTTGAAAACAGTGGAACGATTTTAAATCCAGAGTCTTGTGAGGTCAGGAAAAGATGGATTGAGAAATTGTTTGAAGCGAAACTTAAAGAAATTTCTTCCTGAAAAAATCCGATTTTTTGACTTTTGCACTTTACAATTTCCGTTTTTCATTTCCGCCGTCAGGCGATTGC
>JAGLZV010000125.1 GCA_023131215.1 Candidatus Methanophagales archaeon
GTTGTGGGAATAGGTGTAATGGGAAGCGGAATAGCGCAGATATGTGCGCAAGAGGGTTACGATACTTCAGTAGTTGGCAGGAGTGAAGAATCGCTGGAAAGGGGGCTTGGAAAAATAAAAAACGACCTTTCGAGACTTGCAAAGAGAGGGCATATAAAGCAGGAGGATGCGGATAGGATTGTAGATGCGATAAGTGCAAATGCGACAACGCGTTTAGAAGAAGGAGCAAAGGGAGCGGATTTTGTAATTGAAGCGGTGAATGAGGACATGGAGCTGAAACAGGAAATATTCAGAGAGTTGGATAGGATATGTCCTGAGCATGCTATCCTCGGGAGTAATACCTCGACATTTCCTATTACTGCTTTAGCTACAGTAACAAAAAGACCTGATAAAGTAATTGGGACTCATTTCATGAACCCACCACCGCTTGTGCAGGGTGTAGAGATAATAAAATCATTATTAACCAGTGAAGACACGGTAAATAGAACAAAGGAGTTCATAAAGTCGTTGGGAAAGGAGCCAATTGAGGTCAAGGATTCACCGGGCTTCGTGGTGAGTCGAATGATCTGCCTTGTTATGAATGAATCGGTGAGGATGCACGAAGAGGGGGTCGCATCTGTTGAGGATATTGATAAGATAGCGAGATTATGTTTTAACTGGCCTATTGGTCCTTTCCAGCTTTTGGACTTGATTGGGATAGATATTGTGGTAGCGGTTCTCAATGCGATGTACAATGAGACCGGGGGGGAGCGATTCAAACCAGCTCTTCTTATGGTGCAAATGGTGAGAGCGGGTTGGACAGGAAGAAAAGCAGGGAAAGGGTTCTACGAGTATTGACGAGATAGGAGAAGTTTGAATTGAGAGCATACGAAAACATCCTATATGAGAAGAAAGAAAAAGTTGCGAGGATAACGTTTAACAGACCGAAATCGTTAAACGCATTGAACACAGCTTTATTAACAGAGTTGCGAGATGCATTAGGGGATGCAGAAGCCGATGCAGAGGTGCGTGCAGTTGTAATAACCGGAGCGGGAGATAGAGCTTTCTGTGCAGGTGCCGATATAGGTGAGTTACTTGAGAGAAGTTCCACAGAAGCAAGTGAGTGGTTGAGGTGGGCTCAGGGAATAACAACATACATAGAAAAAATAAAAAAGCCGATAATAGCAAAGGTAAACGGGTTTTGTTTGGGTGGCGGGTTGGAACTTGCGATGGCATGTGATTTCAGGATTTCCTCAGAAAAAGCGGTATTTGGCCTGCCGGAGGTAAATCTGGCAATTATTCCGGGTGGTGGAGGCACTCAAAGACTTACGAGATTAATAGGGAAGACAAAAGCGATGGAAATGCTGATGTGCGGAGAGCAAATAGATGCGGAAGAAGCTTTTCGGGTAGCACTCGTGAATAAAGTTGTCCCTGCGGATAAACTCGATAGTGAGGTGGATGAACTGGTCAAAAAACTGCTTTCAAAAAGTTCTGTTACGCTCGGAATATTGAAGGATGCGGTGAACAGAGGAATAGAAATGAATTTGGAGCGTGCGTTACAGTATGAAGCGGAATGCTTCGGGCATGCATTTGCAACTGAGGATGCACGAGAAGGGTTAAAAGCTTTTTTGGAAAAGAGGAAGCCGGAGTACAAAGGCAAGTGAACAGGTGCTAAAAATTTGGGGTAGTCTATAAGAGGCCCAGAGCCGATTTTGAGAAAACATTCTCATGATAAACAGAGTTCCTTAGCAAAGCGAGGAATGACATTCAAATTATGTCCTCCATATCAATCAATTTTACCATTATTAACAATGTACACATTCCTAAAACCGATATTCTCAAATGACTTTAATATTTTTTTACTATCATTATAGGATGCTATGTAAATTTTGATTTTTTTGTTTTCAATATTTCTAACTCTCGTCCAGATCCATGCATCTTCATCGGGCATACTGTATCCCAAAATGAAAAGGGATGTTGCGTTCACTAATGCAAAGGACGAATAACCCATATTCCACTTACACAAATCATGTGCTAAATCCGAGATGTATGGCTTTGAAGTCAATTCATCTTTTTGATCATCCGACAAATAACCAATCATCCACGGTCTTTTTTCATTAATCTTATTTTGCTGGGTGCTATATCCTATGTCTTCCCAATTGAAAGTATCAAAATAATTATTTTCGTCTTTATAGTACATTTTATGAATTTTGTTATAAGTATTTTGGTTATCCGTTTCAAAAACGACATTAAGGCTGCCATGAGGCTTGATAAGTAAGTGTTCTGAATCGTCATTCGTAAAACTTTTGTTAGTCAATAAGGAGTCAAATGAATATTTTACCTCCCTAAAGTCAAAATTAAATTCTTCTTTTCCACAAATCTCACATACCAACATTTTTTCCAGTACAATATCATAGTTTAAAGAAATCCATGTAAACTTTC
>JAGLZV010000126.1 GCA_023131215.1 Candidatus Methanophagales archaeon
AGGTATTGGCGATAGATAAAGCGGCGGAAAAAGGAGATATTGTGCATATCCTGCTTCCGGACGAGATTCAGCCCGAGATTTACGAAAAGCAGATAAAGCAGCACATGAAAGCAGGAAAAACACTCGGTTTTTCACATGGCTTTAATATCTGCTTCAAAAGAATTGTCCCACCTGCGGATGTGGACGTTATCATGGTTGCTCCAAAGGCGCCGGGAACCGAGGAAAGAAAGGCATATTTAGAAGGTTTTGGAGTTCCAGGCTTAGTAGCAGTAAAACAAAACGCTTCGGGTAAAGCACGTGAAGTTGCGTTAGCAATGACAAAGGCAATGCACTGGACAAAAGCCGGCATCTTAGAATGCACTTTTGAACAGGAGACATACGAGGACTTATTTGGCGAACAATGTGTTTTATGCGGCGGTCTGGTAGAATTAATGAAAAATGGTTTTGAAGTGCTGGTAGAAGCAGGCTACCCGCCAGAAATGGCTTATTTCGAGTGCGTGCACGAAATGAAATTGATTGTTGACCTGATATGGCAGGGTGGAATAAAAAGAATGGCAGAAGTTATCTCTAATACAGCAGAGTATGGAATGTGGTCAGTGGGGCATAAAATAATCGGACCAGAGGTAAAGGAGAAGATGAAAGAAACTCTGAAACGTGTTGAAAACGGTGAATTTGCAAAGGAATGGGTTGAGGAATACAAACGAGGCATTCCGTTCTTAAAAGAGAGTAGAGAAAAAATAGGCGAGCATCAGGTTGAGACAGTTGGTGAAGAGATAAGGAAGTTGTTTGCGAAAAGATAATTTCCTTTAAATCTCTCTTTCTTTTTTATTGCACAAAGAAAACAAAAATGCCTTCTTTTCGCTCTTATTGGTATTCATTATGACACATAATCGCAAATATACGAAATCTTTATATATTTGCTCTTGCTTAAGTAAAAGATGTGGTGGTAAAACAAATGAGGCTTAATGATAATGATATTATAGTTCTGGATAGTATACTTAAAGAAAAAAAGAAGCAGACAGCTGATAGTTTATCAGATAGCGATTTCTTTGAAATATTCACTTTTGAACAACTTTTAAAAAACTACGACCTCACGTATGAGGATCTGTTTTCGGGCAAAGTCGGAGGTGTTAATGATGGTGGAATAGATGGGTTTTTTACTTTTATTGATAAAGAACTATTAAACGAAGATACCGATATAGGGGTAATTGGGAGAAATCCAATAATTGAAGTCTTTTTGACTCAGGCTAAACGTTCGCCTTCGTTCTCGGAGAGTGCTGTTGACCGTGTTAACACTACCGTAGCCGACATTTTCAATCTATCAAATACGTTGACGGACTTTAAGTCAATTTATAATGAATCTCTTATTAATAAAGCAAATACCTTCCGCAAAACGTATCTTGACTTGGCAGCCCGCCATCCAGAACTAAAAATTTACTACGTTTATGCTAGCAAAGGAGATACTTTAACTATTAATCGTGGTATTGAAAACAGGGCCAAAACTCTGGAAGAATCGATTAAACGCTATTTTCACGGAGTTACGGCTGAGATAAAATTTTTTGGTGCACGTGAATTGCTTGATGCTTCACGTCTCGAAAAAAGTTACACTTTGCAACTTCGATTTCTTGAGAACTATATCTCAAAGGGCGATAATAACTATGTTATATTATCCAGTCTCAAAGACCTTTTCAAATTCGTTACAGATGAAAATGGTAACTTGCGCCGATACATATTTGAATCGAATGTTCGCGACTATCAGGGTAACGTTGAAGTTAATAAAGATATTCGATATACGCTTGAATCTGATGATAAATTGGATTTCTGGTGGCTTAATAATGGCATAACTATTTTGGCTTCAAAAGCAAGTGTGGCAGGAAAAACAATTACTCTGGACGATGTACAAGTCGTTAATGGATTACAAACAACGACCATTATCTATAACTATTTCAAGGAGAAAGATGTAGAGGAAGATAATGAAAGGTCAATTCTAATAAGAATAATTGTGACAGAAGATGCAGAAGCTCGGGATCGTATCATTAAAGCAACAAATTTCCAAACCGCTATTCCAATTGCGTCACTCAAAGCAACAGACCGAATTCATCGTAATATCGAAGATTACTTTCTACAAAATGGTTGGTTCTACGATCGCAGGAAGAACTATTATAAAAATATTGGAAAACCTGTTGATAGAATTATAAGCATTCCATATTTGGCACAAGCTGTTATGGCGATAATTCTCCGTGAAGCTGATAATGCTCGTGCCAGACCCTCAAGTTTAATAAAAAGCGAATCAAATTATGCACGTGTTTTCAGTGAATCGATAAGTCCTGATATTTATTTGTTTTGTGCAAAAGTAATGAAAAGAATTGACAACTATTTACGCGATGAGATAAGTGGGGCTACACATTTTAGAACTAATTTCAAATTTCATCTTGCAATGCTTTCAACAATTAAATTACTCGGTAAAAAGGACTACAGGGTTGCAGATTTAACCTCAATATCGGAAGAAAATTTTTCGGATAAGTTGTTACTTGAATCGTTAGATGATATTAGTACCCTTGGAGGTGTCTTTTCTGGAGAACATGGTTCATACTCTATTGAAAGAGTTGCTAAATCAAAAGAGTTTGTTGAATATCTGATAGATAATATGGATTTATCTTCAAGTGAAGTTACAGAGCGATAAATATGGCCACGTGCAATATCAACCTCCCTTAAAAAGAACTAAACGTTAAGAGAGTTATAATTGTGATACCCTCACTTCACTATAACGTATAAATTAAAAAACATTCTTAAAATGTATGATCAAAATTCCACCTATTTGATGGTGAAGAAGCACGTAGAGGGGTTATTCTTTGAAGAATACTATTGTTTTTCAGTACCTTAGATAATAAATAAACCTGTCAACAATTGATTATCTCATTCTATCCACAAACCGCTGACCGAAAAAGGGGTGGAAGTTAAGAAAGCAGATATGAAAGAAGCTTCTCGACTCAACTCCCTCAACTTTATTGCTTTGCAACTTTTTTTATCTGCAAAATGTTATATAAAATCCCGAACCCCGCTTTAAAGCCTGACTTTCAGAGTTGTATAGGCT
>JAGLZV010000127.1 GCA_023131215.1 Candidatus Methanophagales archaeon
TAAAAAGCCGAATATATCACCTTCCTCTATCTCCAAATTCAGACTATCTACTGCCTTATTTCCATTATATACCTTTGTCAGGTCTTCTGTTTTTATCATTTTTTACCTTTCTGTTTACCTCCTTTGCTTCTTTTTCCTATGACTTCCTTCTATTTAAGACACAGATTTACACTGATTTTTTCTTTCTTTTGTTGGGCTGGGCACGGCATTGAGCTTTTCGTCTGTGTCCATTAAGCCCTTTCAGGGCTTGCGGGAATGTGGGCAGAGCCCACAAGCGTTAATCTGTGTCAACAATTTATTTTCTTGATATCTTCTTGCTCTCCCCACTTTCACTTCCCCCTTACAAAGCTGAAAACACTTTTTAATGCATCTCTCCAGTAACCCGCGAACCCGCCGATAAAATGCCCTATTTCAGTCGCTGACATGTCTTCCGGGATATACGCATTTCCGGAAAGAATAGGCAGCAGGAAGAAAAGTGCAATCACCACCAGCACTATTATCGTTACGATTTTCATTTTTTTCTTTTCACCTCCTATTTTTATTATTTTTCAACACCTTAGTTTCTACCTTAGAGAATAATTTATCCATTGGGAACCTATAGATTCCATTTCTTTAGTAAGATTCACCATTCTTCCCATAATAAGGAAATCCCCACTTTTTGTTATAAATATTGATGCGTATCTGACCGTTTGGTTATTATCCTTGATATCAATGTTTATAATATACAAATCATTACCATAGTCTTCTATACTGGTTAATTCTGCATTTAGACCTTGTGGTTTTAAAATAGTCTCATTAATATAAACTAATGATTTATTGCCTGCTTCTTCTTTAGATATTGCTGAGATATCTAATCCTGCAAAAGCAGACAGAGTCACACCAATAATTAAACCTAAGAGCAAACCCACAGTAATACATTTCACCATGTGCGCTTTGTTCTTGCGTTTTGTTCCTTGTGCGTTTATTTCACCACCCAAATCCTTTTTTGATTCCATATTCATCTTTTTACTCTCATAGATTAATCTATTATAACGTCCCACAGAAGTAGCTTCAAGCCTATTACAATGGCAAGCGCAACGCATCCCGTGAAAATGCTCATGTCGAGAAAAATCTTTGTGATTATTATGGCTGGATGATAAGAAGAGAGGGGGGCGGAAAGATCGAAGATGTACGTGTAGATCAGGTCTATACAAATAACCACTGCTATCCCTATAAACCAAAGTTTAAGCCTCTTCAGGGGTTCTTCCAGTCGTTCAGCTAAACGTTCTCTTTTGATTCTATCTCTCACCAGTACACGGGTGTCTTTTGCTATTATACTGATGATGAGTAATGCACCAGCAATGCATAGTACCACAGCAATGCCTGGTATAAAAGCGTCGCTTAACATGTATGAGGAAACCAGGAAAACGAGTGCTGCTGCCAGAAATAGTTTAGCAACTCTCGTGGGGTTTAGCTTTAAAAACTCTTTTCGTTCTATCCCTTTTGCATTTTCTTCCACTTTTCTCGCTTCTGTATCCATCAAGACCACCCTTTATCTTTATTTCAATCTTATTTAATAAAAAACCATCTTTTCGTTCGTTTTTTCTCGAACGATAAAAGGATAATTCCGAGTGAAATCAGGATCAAACCAGTAATTAGATGCGCCGGCTCGTAAGGAGCTATAGCCTTAAAAGCTTCTTCGGGAAAGATATAGATACTTCTTACAAACCGATATAGCCCAACAATTCCAACAGCAAAACTCAATATCGCAGAAGATAAAAGGACTATTATCCGCGTCATTTTGAGCGGGTGAAGAATCTCCGTACCCTTGCCTGTAAGCTCATAATAAGCCCACTTATTATCCTTATTTACCTTCTTTACCAGACCGGATTCAATCAAAATCGTTAGATGTTTGTGAACCGTTGATTTGGAAATATTCAATTCATCCGTTAATTTATTTAATGTCATAGACCCGGAATCGATTTTTTTGAGAATGGCAACTCTCGGTTCTGATGCCAGAGCCCCAATTATTCCCTTATCAAGTGCGATTTTGTCCATTCTGTATCCATCAAGACCACCTTTTTATCTACCCTTCTTAACTTTGCTCTCCCACGCCTTCATTGCCATCCAGGCACCAAGTATTCCAAAACCATAGCAAATTACTCCGTTAAGTATTGCTACCAGTAACCTATTTTGAAGTGGAAAAGGAACTATCGGATGGTGTCCTAATACATATTCAAAATACACAATACCTCCGACTATTATTATGAAAGTGGCACTCAGCTTTACTGGGGATGTCAAAAAACTTCTTATCCTTTTTGCTTTTTCTTTTGCTTTTCTCGATTCTGTATCCATCATGATCACCCTTTATCTTTATTTTAATCCTAATTAATAAAAAAAAATGAGATTGGTGATGGAAATAGTCCGGATAGAACTATTGACCAGTGCACCAATCATAGCAGGCCTCGTAACCCTGTTCACAAGCGAGGATGCATATAGTTATACATATTTCACAGAGCGGCGGAACGACGTAGCAACAAACTGCAGAACATCCAACTCCACATGCGCCTGCAGCAACTCCACAGGCAACTGCACACCAATCTACACTGTATGCTTCAATGACTTTGCCTTCTTCTAAATCAACTACAAACATTGCTGCTTTGCTCGCATCGCTTATATTGTCGTGAATTGGTATTGCTTCGAAGATTACTCTCGCTGTATTCGTACTGGTATTTACGATGACTATGGGCTTGTCAATCATCACAAGATATCCTTGCTTTGTCAGATTGAGTGATATCTCATGCAATTCTTCAGAGTCCATTACTATACAAAGAGCTTCTCCCGCCTCTTTGTTCTTTGCTATGTCTTCGTGACCCACTGCTACATAACTATCTTTGCAATCTACGCAATCACTAATTGTAGTAGAACTGTCATAAGGCTTTGTTGGTTCATATGCAATTACTGGTACTGCCGATATCGATAGAAGTAACAGCATGACTACAGATAGGCTCAGCACTTTCATTCTTTCTTTTCTCGTTTTTTTCATCTTTTTCACATTTCACCTCCTAATCTTTTCTAAAACCCTTCTTTTCCCTTTCCTTTTTAGCGCCCCTCCTCGGCGCTCACTAATCGTATTGTTCAAACCCTTGATAAAACTATCTTTTCGTTCGTTTTTTTTCGAACGATAAAAGGATAATCCCGAGTGAAATCAGGATCAAACCAGTAATTAGATGCACCGGCTCGTAAGGAGCTATCGCCCTTAAATTTAAAGCTTCTCCGGGAAAGATAAAGATAGTTCTTACAAACCGATATAGCCCAACAATTCCAACAGCAAAACTCAATATCGCTGCGGATAAAAGGACTATTATCCGCGTCATTTTGCGCGGGTGAAGATAATTCTTTTGGTATGGCGGGACTCTCTTCCGCGCTTAAGCATATTTTTGGTGGAACAGGTGTTCCAAAAAATGGAACAACCTAATTTAACCTTTACCACAGCCTTTTGCTTCACACTTTTGTTCACCACCTCCTCATCACCCAAATCGCCACGACTCCAATCGCTGCGAGAATTGCTATAACAATTCCAAAAACGACCATTACCACGTCACCCTCCGACGAGCCTATATTTGATTCTGTTTCTGTTATTACAACATCTTGAGTTGGAATTTGGATACCTTTCAAACTAAATGAGCACACAGCCACAGCCTTAACCCTCGTCATCTCTGGATTCTCTGATTCCGAATAGGGAATCCATTTACCGTCTTCATAAAACATTCTCGAATTATAGCCTGCATAGCCAACCTTTGTGGTGTTTTTTATTTCTTGAATGTCTTCGGCACTTAGACCTTTAACGATCCCTGTACTGCATAACCATTCCAACTCAGTTTTTAGTGCTTCCTTTGCTTCTTCATCTGTGAAATTGAAAACAGGCTCCGGGACTTTCATCTCTTCTTTTTCCATCCCGTGTAGAGCATCTGTTATCTTTTGAAAATCGGGTTTACCCAGATAAAACATGCTGGAAATCACATTCAATATTTCATTCTTCAGCTCCTCACTCAATTCTTTATTTGTTTCAATATCTATATCAATTCCACCTCTTGTTCTTTCTGGCGGGAAGAAACTTATTTCAATCCAATTGTCATTTTCCTTATATTCCGCTGAATAGGAATAGAAGCACTCATCAGCAACACAGCTTACTCCGCTTTGTTTGATAGTCCATCCGGGGATTTGTAATTCTTCTGGAGTTGTCAGATGGGAGAAGTTCTGATGTGGTTCAAACTCTGTCTTTGAAATCTGTGCTTTTGTCTTATATCTATACTCTGTCACTTCATGCACCTTGGGCGTTAGCCTGACTGAAAGGTATTTTTGTACGCTTTCTTCTTTTCCTTCTTTCTCTTGCTCTTGAGATTGGTCTTCTTTGATTATTTCTTCTTCACCAGAGATTTTGGTTTGTTTTTTGGTGGATATGATGGAGATAGGTTCTGCATGGGGATAGGAGACAGGGTGCTCATTTGTTTCCTCGGCAG
>JAGLZV010000128.1 GCA_023131215.1 Candidatus Methanophagales archaeon
TTCATTTTACCTTTTGTTTTGGCATCGCACCGAAAACAGCTACCAACCCCGTACTTAATTTGTGGCGTCCTCATATAAATTTTTCGCGAAAAAAGAAAATAGATTATAGACACAGATTAACGCAGATTGACACAGATGAAAAGCTCAACAATGTCAAACTTAAATAAATCCGTGTAAATCCGTGTAAATCTGCGTCTTATGCAAAAACCCTTTTTTACCGAAGGTAAAAAAGTTTCTTTGGTAAAGCTTTCTTTTTTAAAGAAAGGTTTATCGGAAAAAACCGAAAGTCTTTTTAACTATTGTGCAAAATTATGAATCCATGATAGAAATGCTTCTGCTGTTAGCCCTTGCGTGCGTAGCTGTGCTATCATCCGTAGCAGTATTGCTTACCCGCGATAACTTCTATGCTTCCATGTACATGTCCGCAGCATTGGTTATGGTTGCAACCGTTTATGCTCTTTTCAACCTCCAGCCCGTTTTCGTTTTAATCGTGTTTATATTTATGGGCGCAATTGGAATAGTAACAGTGGCGCTTGCGGCAACTTACAGATTTGCCCCTGAGCGGCAAATTTCATGGTTATGGGCGCTGCCGGTGATTATAACCGCCTTCATTCTGGGTTATTCCGTTTACGCCACCCAGCTTGTTTCTGCCGGAGAGATCCAATTTGCGCTTGAGGAGTTTATTACGCCTGAATATCTCTTGCTCATATTATTCCTTACCTCGCTTATTATCCTGCTGATGTTATCGGTTTTAAAAATGGGGGTAGGAGAAGGAGAAGGGGGAAAGAGCTGAATGCAGGCGATAGAGTTATCAATAATCTATGTAACGTCCTTTGCAATCTTGCTTGTAGGATACCTCACCGCGATTTCAAGTAAAGACTTAATCAGGCTTCTTATAGCGCTGGAACTCATGTTTGGTGCTGTATTCATGTCCCTAATCCCTCTTTTCTCCGCTATTAGTAATGCCGCTTTTGGTATCGCTATCATCACCATTTTCACGAGCAGCGGCGAACTTTTAGTTCTTATCGCTGCTATCGTAACGCTGGACAGGCAGAAAAGGAATATCTATACAAGCTCCGTTACCATAGGGGGTGATAAGATATGATTATGCTTTACTTCTTGCTCTTGCCCTTAATTGCTGTATTTATAGCACCTCTTCTAACACCTAAAAGAGCTACTTATCTCTCTTCAGCAGCTTTTATAATCCCCTTCTTTTCTATATTATACTGTATTTTCAAAGGCAATGGCTGTCCTTCAGAAATACATATAATGAATTTTTCAGCGCCCATAGGTGAGATCTATCTTAACTTTGACTTTATTTCCCATGCGTTCGGGCTCACTATTTGTGCAGTTTCCGCAATGGTCGCCCTTTTTGCATTGCCCTACATGAAGCACAGGTTTGAGGAGATGAAGCGAAATGTAAAAAGCGAATTCAGGAAATACATATTCTTATATGACCTCTATGCCGTTTCGATGTTGTGGTTGGTTTACAGTGGCAATCTCATCCTCTTATACATCTTCTTGGAACTCACCTTGATTACTGCTTTCCTACTCATTTACAGCTATGGGTATGGTAATCGAAAGTGGGTGGGTCTCCTATACTTGATCTGGTGTGCCGTCGCAGGTGTTCTCACACTGGCGGGTTTCATCATAATCGCTCTTGATCCCTTAAATAATACTCTTGCACTTAAGGGGATAACTACGGTCGGCATGCTTGCATGGGCTTTTATCTTTGTGGGTATGTTAATAGAACTTCCGGTCTTAGGACCACATGTATGGCTTCCGTGGGCACATGCTGAGGCTCCTACTCCGGTGAGTGCATTGCTAAGCCCGCTAACCGTGGGTCTGGCGGGTTATGTATTGCTGAGGATTGCTCTTATAGATTATTCTTTTATCACCACCTATCGAATGCCCATACTTGCTTATGCGATATTTTCAAGTATTTATGCCGGCTTTTCAGTATTCACGCAGACCGATTTCAAGCGACTGTTAGCTTATTCCACGGTATCGCAGATGGGCTATATATTGGTAGCGCTCTGTCTTGGTCCTTTCGGGCTTATAGGATTGGTTATTCAATATATGTCGCACGCATTCGGTAAGTCAATCTTGTTCTCATCCGCAGGAGGAATTATAGCGGTTCATCATGGTCTGCGAGACATTAATAAGATGGGTGGATTGCACGATTCCATCCCGACGATTTCAAATGCCGCGGTGGTCGGATTCCTGAATCTTGGAGGAATCTTAACCATCGGCATGCTGGGTGAATTTTTCATATTGCGGGGTGTTGTAGATACTTTTGGTGTTAATACAATGAGCTTAGCGATTATCTTGCCTGTGATATTCATGTTTATGCTCTCGGTTTGGTATGGCTTCTACACGATAAGAAAGGTATTTTATGGTAAGCCGAAGGATACAAAAAGGCTGGAGATAAGCAGATACTTTTATGTTCCACTATTTATAATCGGCATTCTTTCTGTGCTGTTATTGTTCCCACCACTGTCAACTGCTTTGATTCCCGGACTTAAAGCTGTTATTTGGACATTTATGGGTGTAGGAGGTGTTATGCCATGAATTATGAATGGATTATTTTCCTGCTGCTTTTCTTAGCTCCGGTTGTTAGCAGTATTCCCATTGCTCTAACATACAAGAGTAAGGAATGGACGGAGAAACTACCTTATCTTTCTGTGTTCGGTATCTTCGTTTCGGTATTGATGAGCCTTTACATCTTCTTCTCTTTCCCGGAAAATTTGCCCGCGTGTAGATTTTCGTATTCTTGGATTCCCGGCACGGGAATAGACATCGTCCTCATTACGGATTATTTGAGCAGATACATGGGCGTTATAACCGCAGTTATAGCGTTTTTCATCGCCGTTTACGGTCTGGATTACATGCGGGGGGATTACAGACCCTCATGGTACTGGTTCTTCTTCAACCTCTTCACCGCATCAATGCTTCTCGTTGTGTACAGTGATAACTTGTTCTTGTTATTTGTAGGCTGGGAAGGACTTGGAGCAGCTTCATGGGGTTTAATCGGGCACTGGTTCAGGGATGATGATGAAATTGCTTACGTTGGCGTGCCAAAACGGAAAGTAGGACCGCTTGAACTGAGCTGGCCGCCGAGCTTTGGCGGGTGGCGTGCTATTTCAACCATAAGATTTGGCGATGTGCCCATGTTCTTCGCAATCGCGGCAATTTGGGTATTTGCAGGCAATCTCAATATATCGGAGATAGAATGGGGCACGCTTTTTGTAACTATTGGCTATGCGGGAACAATAATCCTTTTGCTTTGTTTCCTCATAGGTCTGTTCACGAAGTCTGCTCAGGTGCCATTCAGCGAGTGGCTGATGACTGCGATGACTGGTCCGACAACCGTTAGCGCGCTTCTTCACTCTGCGACTATGGTAGCAGCAGGCGCTTTTGTGTTCATTAAACTCACATGGTATATTGAGCCCTGGGAATTGGCTCACATTCCTGTGCCGGGGCTTGAGCATGTTTATATCTTTGTCCTATTCGTCGGCTTGATATCCGGGCTGTACGGTGCGCTTTCAGGCTCGGGGATGCTCGAAAGGAAGGTTCTGCTCGCGGCATCCACGATGTCGAGCATTGGATTGATGTTCGCAGCGGCAGCCGCTTCTTTCTGGGTTGGCCATTTCGCACTACTCGTTGCGTTCTGGTACATGGCAGTGCACGCATTTGCAAAAGCGAGCTTGTTCCTCGTCAGTGGGCATTTGATTCATGCCACACACAGCAGGTTCTTATGCGGTGGTCTCGAGTTCGGGAAGCGAATGAAAACTCCCTTTATCGTTACCATCATCGCTACGACCTTCCTCGTAGGAATACCTCCTCTCACCGCT
Source organism: Candidatus Methanophagales archaeon (assembly GCA_023131215.1). GTDB lineage: Archaea > Halobacteriota > Syntropharchaeia > Alkanophagales > Methanospirareceae > JAGXOS01. The sequence goes on from JAGLZV010000128.1 coordinate 3,855, forward strand.
TACTGGGTGAAGTCCGGGATGGACGAAGTTATGGAACACCTGATTCATCCTCTTGGCCTTATACCGCTTATCCTTCTAATTCTTACTTCTCTGGTTTATGCGGGGATCATGGCGAAGTTCCTCAGCTTGAACTTCATAAAAGGTGAGAAACCGCACCACGAGCATGTAGAAGGCGGTGGGTTGATGAAACTCGGATATTTAATGATGGTATCGGTACTCATCTACATCTTGTTTTATCTCGTTCTCTTCAGGAAAGAGGAGATACCCCATGAATTCATCTCCGCTGGCGGGTTATTAACCTCTTTCGGTGTGGGCATCGCAATTTTGGCTTGCTATTGTATCGCATTATACAAACCACGAATAAGCGCCCTTTCAAAACTCGGCACTTTCTTCAACGACCGAATGTATCTTCCGTTCGTTAATGATTATATCTTACCAAAAACCGGCTTTTTCGTCTCCCACCTCGTCCAGGACTATGGAAACAGAGGAATAGATGGATTCTTCAATACAAAGGTGATGCCTGGCTTATTTGAAAGGATTTCAAAAGGAATACGAACTATTCAGACTGGCTATCTTACGAATTATGTGAAGATAGTGCTTGGTCTCGTGATGATATTTCTCGTAATAGCTTCAATAGGAGGGATGTGGATATAATGGAATTAGCGATGGCGATGATGCTTGGTGCTTTAGCAATTTTAACGCTTGGTTCAATTTTCTCTTTCAAATACCGCCAATTTGGATTCTATGCGGCGATAGTTGCTCTTGTAATTGGGCTCGCAGCCTGTCCCGGTCGTTCACTCTATTACGGCGTCTTTATCTTCGCAATAGGCATCATTAACCTGGTCTCGCTTAATGCGATAAAGAGCGAAATTAAGGGTGTGGACTATGGATTAGTGGGGTTGATGGCACTCGCAACCATGTATATCATCAATACAAGCGACCTCGCTATGGTTCTGGCAGCTCTTGTCCTCGTTTCCGTCCCAACTTATATCTTAGTTATGATCAGGGAGGGTGGCGCAAACGTAGAGGTTGGTATCAAATATATTACGTTTATGGTTTTCGCCACTGTTCTGTTTTTAATCGGTGCAATCATCCTGGCATACACCAAAAGCCTGCCTGATGCAGGTCTTCTGTATGTGCTTGGTTATGTGATGCTCGTTCTGGGTTTGAGTCTTGAGGTAGGAGTTGCACCGCTACACGAATGGGTTCCGGATGTTTTCACAAGTGCAGACCCAATCCCTATTTCGATTATCGCTTCTCTTGCTAAAATCGTTCCATTTATCGCTGCTTTATGGATACTGATTTACACTGCCAACTCTCTAACAGCGTCAATAACAATCTTTACTGCCGTGCTTGCAGCTATATCCATGTTTACCGGTAATATAGGTGCTTTGACTTCAAAGGAGCATGCAAGAGTTCTCGCTTACTCCACGGTTGCCAATATGGGTTATGTTTTAACTTGCATTGTTGTCGTTCCCGTTGTTGTCGTTATTGAACAGGGACTGGTGGTTATTAAACCGGAGTTCATCTATTTAGCGCTGGCAGGGGGATTGCTCCTGTTGTTTGCGAACGCCGCCGGGAAGATAGGGTTTTTCAATGCGATAAAGGGAGAAGGAGCTTATTCACCTTTGATGTACATGCTTGCTTTTTCTTTCATCGGCGTCCCCCCGCTGATGGGTTTCTGGGGGAAATTATTCATTCTCCTGTCGCTGGTTGAAGTGGGTTATATCTGGTTAGTTGCGCTCTTGGTTATAAATTCTGCTATATCTATTCCTTATTACGTCAGGCTTGCAAGCGAACTTGGCATTGGCTGGAAAGCAAATCTCACTAACTTCATCTGCCTTGCCGTGGTAGTAATTACTTTGATTACCGTAGTTCCACCAGATTGGTTCCTTAGGGGTATGGAGGTCCTTGCTCAAACTATAAGTATTGTAATATAGGAGGAAAAATAAAATGATAGGGAACGCAGTAGCAGTAGGTGTGTTGCTTCTTGCTTGCATACTTATGGATATGGCGATTCTTATACTCATTAAAATCTGGCCGATATATCACCCATCGGAAGTGAAGCTCTCGAGGTGGGAAGCGGGAAACATCCCGATAAGACTGCCGAAATATACGCTTCCAATGCAGTATTTCGGATTTATGTTTATGTTCATGGCTGTGGAACCAATCCTTGTTATCCTTCTCGTGTTTTCAGCTTATCCAACTCCTAATTTCTACCTCGTTTTACTACTGTCGCTTTTATTTCTGCTGCCCGCAATCTATGTGGGCTATAAGATATCACTTGAGATGGCATCTAAGAGGTGAGATAAAAAGAAATGAAGATGTGGAAAAGGATAAAAGGATTCATGTGCAGTCCGTCGGAAACTTTCGATGCTTCTAAGGAAGAAACACTTGGTGATGCTTATCTGTATTTCTTCCCTCTATTAGTGTTTTTCTCAGTTCTTTTTGCGGGGATAACCGGGGTGATTTTAGCAAATCCCGTGGTGCAGAGTATTTTAGGAATGTCCCCGGATTTCGAACTGCTGACGATTATAACACTGATGTCTGCAAGTGGAATTATTTTAGGTGGAACAATCGGCGTGCTCATCATTGGCATCTGGATGCACATCTGGGCATACGCATTCGGTGGTAGGAACGGATTAACACAGACAATAAAGGCTTTGATGTATGCAGCAACGCCATTATTTGTGCTGGGCTGGATTCCCGTTCTTGGAACTGCCATAGGCGGGATATGGGCGGTTCTACTGGTGCTAACAGGGCTGATGCAACTTCAGGAAATGTATTCGGGAAGGTCAATCCTCGCACTTGTTGCCGCTTTACTCGTGCCAATAATCATCATGGGAGCAATAGCTGCCCCTTTTATTCTCACGATGCTCTAACAGGATAAAAAATTAGAAAAACTTTTCTTTTGTAAAAGAGAAAAAGTGTAGAGAAGATGGAAGAAGGAGAGAAGAATAGGAACATACGCATTCTCCATTCGGGCGTATTCACGCCTTTGAGGAGGTGGGGGACGAAGTGGAGCTTATGGCCGTGTCATTTTGTCACTTCTTGCTGTGGTGTTGAGCTGGCGCATGCTTTTGCATGTGGATTTGACGGTGAGAGATTGGGCACTTTAAATATGGGTATTGCGAGACAGGCGAATTTTATCATCGTTGAAGGGACGATAACGAGGAAGATGGCGCCTGCACTGAGAATCGTATGGGAGCAGATGCCGGACCCGAAGTTTGTGAATGTGATAGGGGCATGTGGTCAGCGAGGTGGAATATTCTGGAACAGCTATAATATAGTTCATCCTTCAGATGTAGTTCCCGTAGATTTCTTTATCCCCGGGTGTCCGATAACACCGGAGGGTCTTTTAAGGGGCGTAAGAGCGGTTCAAGAGAAAATAGAGGGTAGGGATAGAACGACGATAGAATTTAAGCACGTAGATTTGCCTTCTGTGGAAAAAGAGGAACACAGGGTGCCAACCACGCCAAAGATATTTGCTCCAACTCCTGCGATCCGTGTGGACGTGCCAAGGGAAGTAGATTGGGATTTCGGAAAAGAGGTGGTGAATAATCTAAAAGCTCAACTTGGTGGTCTCTATAATTCCATCGCCATCACCGATAAGAACAGGATAGCAATAAAAACAACGCCGGAGAACCTGATGGAGGTTGCGAGGAAGCTAAGCGACTCGATGGGAATCGACCATGTGAAGAATGTGAATGTAATAGATGTAGCACACGAAAGGAAGTTTATAGTTGAGTATATGGTGTCAGGTTATAGTAAGGAACTTATGCCTGTTATTATAACCATTTTCACGGAAATAGGAAGAGAGACAGAAGCAGAAGCAGAACCGGGATTCCCAAGCCTTACACCGCTCTGGGAGAGTGCGAATTATTCAGAGCGGGAGATGCACGACTTCTTTGGCGTCTCTTTCGAGGGCAACAAAGGGATGAACGAGAAGTTCTTACTCGCCCCTGATACGCCGGAGTACCCACTTAGAAAAGATTTCAAAGTGGAAGAGGAACTTTACGTCTTAGAAGAGGGTGTTCCGCTCGCACCCACAATTAAGCCACCTGAAGAGCTTACGATGCCTGTTTCAGAAGAAACACTTGACGAAGCTGAGAAGAATGACGAGATGGTCGCCTGTATAGGTCCACATCATCCAGGTAGTGGGCATCTAAGGTGGATCATGCGACTGAAAGGAGATGTGATTGTAGAAGTCAATCCTGATCCAGGATACGTTCACAGGTCAATGGAGAAACTTGCTGAAAACCGACTGTACATCCAGAATGTACCGCTGTTCGAGCGCGCGAACATAAGTGACCCCATAAATATGAACCTTGGATATGTCCGAGCGATAGAGAACGCGCTTGGTGTTGAAGTTCCAGAAAGAGCGAAATATTTAAGGACGATAATGGCAGAACTTTCGAGGATAGGTGCATTCTTCTACGATGCCGGGATATTTTCTCTCTTCACAGGGCATTCAACCGGATTCATGTATGTATGGGCGATAAGGGAAATGATTCTTGAAGCGATAGTAAGAATGACCGGGTCGAGATGTACCCCCTCTTTTATCATTCCAGGCGGAATAAGAAGAGATATTTCTGATGACGTTCTTGAGCTTACGAGAAACTTCACTTTCGCAATTGATACGAGGCTGCGGAAGTTTGAGGATATTTTTGTGACCAATCCAGTATTTATAGCGAGAACAAAGGGGGTTGGTGTGCTGACGAGGGAGGATGCGATAAGGTGTGGGATTGTGGGTCCTTTCTTAAGGGCGTCCGGAGTCGAATACGACATAAGAAAAGCGGAGCCTTACGAAGTTTACGACCAGCTTGACTGGGAAGCGACGACAGGCGATGCTGGCGACTGTCTTGGAAGGTTCCTCGGCAGGTTAGAGGAGATAAAGCAAAGCGTGGGTATCGTGAGACAGGCAGTAGATGCAGTGAAAGGGATGCCAAGAGGGAATGTCATAAGTGAAGAAATCCTCGGTGAATATAAGGAAGTTTCGGATGACATAAGAGGATACTTCTTCAGAGTTTATGGCAATCTGGTTCTCCCGAAAGGCGAATGGACTTCCATCACGGAAGCTTCAAGGGGCACACTGCTGTACTCAATTATAAGCGATGGCGAGTCAAATGTTCCTTATCGTGTCAGGGTTGTAACTCCATGCTGGATGAATTTAAGAGGAATTATAGAAGCATCAAAAGGAGAAAGAGTAGCGGATTTCTGGACAGTTTACGGAAGTTTTGGATACTTCCCACCAGAAGCAGATAGATAGGAGAAGAAAAAAATGATTGACATAAATAGCATCATAAGCGAAATGACGACCGAGGGCAGTCAGGTGATAATCCCTCTTATACAGCAGATGTTGGGCTTATTGCCCGATATCCCGATGATAAAATTAATGGTTTCGTTTATCCTCTGGAAACCGATTTTCGCAGCACTAATTTGCCCGGGTTTCTCAACTTTGGGCATATTGCTGCTCTTTTTCCCATGGATAGAGCGTAAACTATGTGCGAGGATACAGTGGCGGGTGGGACCACGAGAAGTAGTGCGGTGGTTAGGAGGTATAATCCAGTTACTTGCAGACACGCTGAAATTTATTTTCCAGGAAGTGATAATACATAAAGATGCACATAAATTTTATTTCTTGCAGTTCCCACTCCTCACATTTATACCCGCACTACTTCCTATCCTATTCGTTAACATAGCGAGTGCAGATGCAGAGTACCCTCTCGTTGCGATACAAAGCCCATACGCGATACAAATAATGCTGGCATTAATATGTTTGTTCCCGGTGTTCATCTTAGGCATGGGCTGGGCTTCTAACAGCCGATACGCTTTTATAGGCACTGTTAGAGAAGCTTTTATGTATTTCGCTTACGAGGTTCCATTCATAATAGCAGTTCTTGCAATGATTATTCTGTTTGGAACATCTGGCTCTGTGGCAATAACTGAGTGGCAAAGCACCTGGTGGAGGTGGGGGATTATCTGCAATCCTTTTGCTGCACTCGCTTTCTTTATCGGTAGTGCGATGGCGACGTCGAGGTTGCCCTTTGAAATACCGGAAGCGGACCAGGAAGTAGCGTTTGGACCTTTTGTTGAGTATTCGGGCATTGGGTTCGGGCTTGTGTACATAGTGTGCTATGAAAAGATGTACGTTCTGTCGGCGCTTATGACTATGTTATTCCTCGGTGGAGGGAATGGGCCTTATATAGCGCCTCTTGGTGACCTTTCTGGGGCTGTATGGTTCTTGTTAAAAACCATTATAGTTATGACTACGTTGGCTATTCTTCGCCCTATATATCCAAGGTATAGACTTGACCAGGGTTTAGGGATGGGATGGAGTGCAATATTATTTTTAGCTCTAATTGCACTCGTATTGTCTATAATAATGAGATCTGTGGGGATGGTACTATGAAAAAAGTAGCAGTTCCAGAATACCGGGTGGGAGAGAAGGTAAAACTTCATGCACGTGCCATAGGGACAGCTATGGTAGAGTCAGTATATCCGAAGACAGTAACTACGCAATATCCGAGGGAAAGGAAGAAGATGCCTGATAATTTCAGAGGGTATATTTTGTTCGAGGTGGATAAATGCATAAGTTGTTTTCAATGCGCTTTTGTTTGCCCTGCAAATGCAGTAAGGGCGAAGGAAGCGCCGAATGGGAGATATTATCCCACGATAGATTATGCAAAGTGTATTTTCTGCCATTTCTGCATTGATTCCTGCTCTGGCGGTGCACTAAAAACAACAAAGATTCATGACGTAGCTTATAAGGATATGGACGAGATGCTCACGCTTACCGAAGAAATGATTGAACCACCGGAGATAATTCGAGAGGACAAAAAGTCGGTGGAGTACTTGATAGACGAGAAGGATTTGCATTTGAAGAGGGTGCGAGAGGTAGATACTCTTTTTGTCGCAGTCACACCACCGGTGGAGATACCGATGGTGAGTCAGTGCATAGACAGGGCGAACTGTATTGGATGTCGGGTTTGCGAGGAGGTATGTGAAAGCGGAGCAATTTCTTCTTCGGCTGAGAATGGCGTGTTGAAAATGAAAATAGACACAGATAAATGCACGGGCTGTGGATTGTGCGTTAAGGAGTGTTCAATGCAGATATTGAGGCTTGTGAGGAAGTGATGGAAATGGCAGCAATAGCAATAGGAGAATCGGAATGGGAAGTAGCGGTTCCTGATAAACCGTTAAAGGACAAATTGTATTTTGAGAATCTGAAATCTGTAGTTATAGATACGAATTTATGCAGCCGGTGTTTGACATGCGCAGCGATATGCCCCGGAGGGATAACAGTAGTAGAAAATAAAGTAGATTTTCCGGATTATGAGGATAAATGTCTTGACTGCGGCGCCTGTGTGCGGGTGTGCCCGAGGTTTGTTTATGAACCAAAAAGTGGTTTGGGCTCCTACATAGATTTCATCGCTGGGCGGTCAAAGCGGTTCGCAGGGCAGGATGGAGCGATGGTGACGGAACTCATAGTTTCCGCAATAGAGATGGGGATGATAGACCGAGGTTTGTTCGCAGGTAGGGACGAGAAATGGGCAACCGAGATGTTCCACGTGCGAGAGCCCGAACAGCTTGCGATTACCACGCTCGGAGGCACGAAATACACGTTTGCGGATGTGCTTCCGGAGTTGAAGAAAGCGGTAATGTTCACCAAGCGAGGTGTGGGTGTTGTCGGAACGCCCTGCATCGTTTCCGGCATCAGAAAACTGCAGCAGGAGTTCCCCCTTTTCCGTGAGCGCGTAAAACTCGTTGTGGGTTTGTTCTGCACTGAGAATTTTCATTACGGCGATATTTCGAAATTCCTGCAAGAAAAAGGTGTTGATTTCGATAAGTTAATCAAGACGGACATAACCAAAGGTAAGTTCATCGCTACTATGACCGATGGTGAAGTGAAATTCAAGGTGAAAGAAGTAGAAGAGATAGTTGCAAGTGGCTGCAATGTTTGTACGGACTTCACTGCACTTAAAAGCGATGCGAGTGTGGGTAGCGTAGGCAGTGCCGCTGGATTTTCAACGATGATTGTGCGTGAAGAGAATGCAAAAGAAATCATAGGTTACATCAAGGAGAAAGGATATGCGGATTTCGACGAAGCAACGCCAGAGGAACTGGATTATCTTATTAATCTCAAAAAGGGAAGGGAGAAGAATATTAAAAAATAAACTACAATAGGTGCAACTTCTTCTTAATCCCCTTCAATCCTGCTTCATCCAATTGTAGCATATCCACTATCTGTGACTCCGGATAGTTTTCTATAAATAGCCAGATAAATTCTTCTTCCAAATGTGATAACTTTTCTTCTTTGATGAGTTCGCCGAGTTTTTCTACTTTTCGCTTTATGTCCTTCATGAACGTGCCTATGCGTACCGGTTTAACCTGTGCTAAGTGCCTCTGCTTGGTGCCCGCCTTCGGATAGCCAAAAGTGTTTAATGTACGACCTATCGAATTGAATTTTAGCAAGGGTAAACCCTCTTCGGCTCGGCGTGCGTTTTCTTCTTCATATATCTCTTCTGCGGACATGCCTTCTTCACGATTTAACCGCTCTATGTAACGGTTCATCCAATGTTGTGGTTTTACTACTTCTTTCGCTTTTCCCATTTTTTTCCGCTTCTCCTATTTCACATTCTTATAATGGGTTATATAAAGTTTGCTAAATATAAATATGCACGGCACTTACAAGAAAATAAATTATTGACACCGATTAACGCTTGTGGGCTCTGCCCACGGTAGAGTAGGAGGAGGTCTTTCGACCTCCGTCCCCTCATCGAACCGCACGTACGGATTTCCCGTATACGGCTCTCCTTTGGCGTTGCCCCATTGCAGGGAGTGAGATTTTCACCACGCAGGG
>JAGLZV010000129.1 GCA_023131215.1 Candidatus Methanophagales archaeon
ATAACGGGTCTTTCACCTTAAAGAACCCGTATTCATCCAATTCTACTTCCAATGCCTTTGCCAGTTCTTCTGCTCCCTTGCTCGGCATCAGTGCAGTAGCCAATATAACCAGGTCAACCTCCATTCTTTTAAGTTCCCCTGTCAAGGTGTCTTCATACCATATCACCGGGCTCTTATTCGCATTCTCCGTTATTTTACCTGGTTTCGCCCTCACAAAATTTATCCCGTACTCTTCCATCCCCCGCTCTATATACTCATGGAATCCTCTTCCAAAAGCTCTTATATCCGTATAAAATACAAAAGATTCCATATCCTCCTCATGTTCCCTCGCCAGCATCCCGCTTTTTGTTGCATACATGCAACACACGGAAGAGCAATAAGGGCATCTCTTCAAGTCCCTCGACCCTACGCAAAGGATAAAAGCAAGTCTCTTCGCCGGTTTTCCATCGCTTAACCGAACGAGATGCCCGCCAGTTGGTCCTCCCGCGTTTATCATCCTTTCATACTGTAATCCCGTAATCACATTTTCTATTCGCCCATATCCATATTCCTCTATTTCATAAGGCTCGTAAACGTCAAGTCCTGTTGCAAGTATTATAGCACCGACGTGAAGCTCAACCTCTTCCTCCTTCTGCTCGAAATCAATTGCATCGCGCTCGCACGCTTCTTTACACGCTGGCGCCTTACCGCATTTACCCTTTGTTATGAACAGACAATTTTCCTCATCAATTACTGCAACCCTCGGAACCGCCTGCGCAAAAGGAAGGTATGCCGCTCCTCGTTTACCAAGCCCCATGTCGAATTCGTCCAGGAATCTATCCTTAAGTAAACAAGCATCTACACAGGCGCTGCAGCCCGTGCATTTTTCTTCGTCCACGTATCTCGGCTTCTTACGAACCTTTACAGTAAAGTCCCCTTTCTCCCCTGATACCTCGTTCACCTCCGCATAGGAAAGCACAGTGATGTTCTCATGTCCAAAACACTCCAGCATCTTCGGTGCAAGAATGCATATCGAGCAGTCATTTGTCGGGAAGGTTTTGTCCAACTGAGCCATTCGACCGCCGATAGAAGAAGTCTTCTCCACCAAATATACCTTGAAGTCCTGCTCCGCTAAGTCAAGCGCTGCTTGAATCCCTGCTACTCCTCCTCCTATCACCAGCACATTTTTATTTCCGTTCATTTTTGCTTTTTCTCCCTCCTTACGTATACACCATTATCTACATATCTACACCTTCAAAGCTGGTCACTTTATTCTTCCTAAAACAGATTTCAAAGTGTTTGAATACATCTTCTCTTCCTAAAAGATACGGAACATCTTCGATTAATGCAATAGCAACCTTGGCTTTAAACATTTTATCTACAAGCTTCATTCTAACCTCTTTTATGATTACCGAAATTTTGCCAGCTCCAATACCTCTTATCTCTTTAATATCCTCCTCTTCTACTCTTATCTTTAATGCCCTGATAAAAGACAGTGGAAGAAGAGTAACATCCGCACCTGAATCTGTATAAGCCAGTATCCGTGTCCAACCAAGTTCTTCGGTCTCTATTTCAAATTCGACGATAGGTCTATAAATTTCTCCAAAAATCCTCGACCCCTCTTTTTGATATGGAAATTCCATCTAATCACCCATAAGTATCAATGTCTCTTCCCTTGGCACAAATGCTAAGACTGGCTTATCTTTTGGAAAATCCTTTTTCGCCTTCTCTAAGACATCTATTGCATTATCCCCGCTGGCAACAATCTTCTTTCCTATCAATGCGATGTGTTTCCCCCTAAATGCTTCTAATTCCTTTGGAAAAGAAGCAAACCATTTTAGTTCTTCTTGCATTCTTCCACACCTCTTTTCTTTTAGTTATTTTATTATTTTTGGTTTTTAAATTTTTAATTTCTCCAATTCTTCTACACCTCTCTTCCTTTTCAAACTCACTAACTTTGCTATCTCATCGTGATCAACAGAAGTTGTTTCCAAGCCTTTCTCTTCCCCTTTCAATAAACCAAACAACTCCTCTCCCTTCGTTGACCTTGTAATCACGGTCGAAAATCCATCCGGGCTGCCGACACTGCCAACAGAGATGTCAGCCAATCGTGCAGTGAAATCAGTGCAGAACACACAGCTCGCTCGCACCGCTTTGTCTATTTCACCCACCGCACACACCTTTGACTCGCCTTCTATATCCACAACGAACTTACCCTTCTTCACATCTATTTTATCCGCAAGCCCGAGGTCAACCCCCAGTAGTTCACTTACAAGCGGTTTGAGCACTTCATAATAAAAGTTCTCGAAGCAGAAAAGCCCTATGCTGTACAACTCCACCTCAGGATGAGCTTTTTGAATCCTTCTGATTCCATAGATACTGCACGGAAGTGCAACAATTGCTATCTTTTTCTTCCCTCCTTCTAATACCGCTTCTACCATCCGTTCTACGGTGGGCGCGAATTGATACTTAGAGCCTTTCGCCTTGATAATATCCTCCACATCCTCGGTCGTAATCGCTTTAGCTTTGAAACCATCTGCTCTATGCACAACAATCGCACTCTCAAAAAGCCCTTTTTCCATACCTGCGGTTAACAACGAGGTGACTATACCTCCGTCTTGTCCCGCAATAGACATTTTTCCTGCCGTCATTTCCCGCACGATGCCGATATCCCCGTCCCTCTCGCCGTTGAGGAACAACTGCTCGAGCTCATTCACGTATGCCTCTTCTGCAATCCCTGATTTTAATGCCTCTGCTCGGAGTCCCCAGATAAACTTCGGATAATCCACCGCCGAGGGACATCTATCACTGCATATTTCACAGCTCATGCAAGACCATATCTTCTCTTCACGAGCATCAATAAGCCCCTCCAGCGCCCGTTTTGCAATCGCCCGTGGCGAGTAATCGGTTTCAAACCACGATACCGGGCAGTTAGCAGTACATTCACCGCATTCCACGCAGTTGTACACTTTTGTTTCCCGAATGAGTTCTTCTATTTCCATCTTATTTCTTCACTTCCATCCACTTCTAAACCGCTCTAAGTTCGTGGGGTCAAATATCTTCCCCGGTGGCATTTTCATCGGTTTCCAGCCGATTTTTTCCAATTCCCTCTTCAACTCCTTCCTTTTCGCAGGTGGTAACTCTGACTCATCTCGCACGAACAAATGCCAATCGTCTGGCATTGTCCCAAACAGCCGCTCGTGCAAATCTATATAATTGCTCAGTTTTATTAATCTCCCCCTTGGATTATCACTCGGTCTTATGCAGAGCTTTGCAGTCATTACCATCGCTTCTTCTTTCGTTTCCGCTGCATATATCAGATGCTCAGGTGCGGGTCCAAAATAGAAAGGCTCTCCTCCTGCCTTGACATTGTAGGCATACCAGTCCTCCTCTTTATCCTTTCTGCCGAGATAAAGTCTTCTATAAGCCTTGATGCCATGCGGTCCCAATATTACGGGAACCCCCCACCGGTTGAATCCAGTAGCGATGGAAGCTGCCTTCTGCGACATCGCACCCCATGCAACTCCACAAGCACCAACCCGGTTTAATATGTAATCCGCGATTTCCTCGAAGTTACCTCTCAGCTTCCTTCTTGCGA
>JAGLZV010000013.1 GCA_023131215.1 Candidatus Methanophagales archaeon
AAGAGTAGAAAAATTCCAAATTTCAAGCACCAAATAACAAACAAACCCAAATGACAAAAAACCCAAATGAGTTTATGATTTTGATTTTAGTGCTTGGAATTTATTTGTAATTTGGTGCTTGGAGCTTGTAATTTCTATTGGCTAAACAAATGCCATGCATTTAAATTACCCATACATGTAGTGAGATGGTTCAGCTCCCACGCCCTCGCCGCGATAAGCCGCGCTCTCTCGTTGTTTTCTTATTCTCTCTTCAACGACTTCTGCACTTTCCTTGAGCATCTCTTCTATCTTTGTTGTTTCTAAGTCTATCCCGGCTAATTTCTTGAAAGCCCTAAGAGCTCCGGCACAGGCTCTCAGGTCTTCGGGATATTTTCCCACGCCAAGGATAGAATAACTTTCAATGCCTAATTTAGAGGCAAAACCAGGTAGAAGCCCTGTTTTACGAATAATGGAATATCTACCGACGTTTTTTCTCGTCATCTTTTTAATTCTATCCGGGATTTCTTTCTTCGAGCCTTCAAAAAAGCCAATATATGCTTCCACTTCCTCGGTCATCTTTCTAAAAGGCTCTTGTGAGGGCAAGATTACCCCTACTGTGTATAACTCTTTAACACAAAGCTCTTTTGAAAGTTTAGCCACACACTCTGCCTGTTTATACGCCGATTTTGGAATATACTCGGTCTCCGGATATTTGCCAACATAACAGAATAATCTTTTCTCCTCACTGTACCAAATCTCGTCATGCGGGATTTCAAATTCGTCTTCTCGTGCTTCTACCACAGGCGGGAAGTTATAAGAATACAAATTCAATATCTTCTCTGAGTCCTTTAAAAGCTCCTTTATGTGATATGGTATGATATTCCCCATGGGTGGGAATCCGGCAATCAAGATATTCTCGTAATTCTTTACCTTCTCTTTAAACTTCTCCTCGTCTACGTTCCAATAAACCGTGAATTCTTCGATTTCAAAGCCCTTATCCATTCCTATCACATTATATATTATTCGTCAATGCTATTTAATTTATATCTTTTGCAAAAGAAACATATTTCTTTTGGTAAAGCTTTTCTTTCTAAGAAAAGGTTTGTTGACAAATGAAAGAGGAGAGGTATGACGTTGTAGTGGTAGGAGCGGGACCTGCTGGCAGTGTAACCGCGAAAACCGCTGCTGAACACGGGTTAGATGTCCTTTTGATAGAAAGAAACCAAGAGATAGGTGTGCCGGTGAAATGTGCGGAAGGAGTGAGCAAAGAAATAGAGAAGTTCGTTGCACTCGATAAAAAATGGGTCTGTGCCGAGGTGAAAGGAGCGAACATATACGGTCCTGACGGCACGAAGGTAGTTATGTCGGGGGAGAAGATGGATGAAGTGGGATATGTGCTCGAAAGGAGATTATTTGATAAGTTTCTTGCAATCGAAGCTGCACGTGCAGGTGCAGAGGTAAGAGTCAAAACAGAAGCTTATGGTGTCATTGAAGGAGGCGGGTATGTAAAAGGTGTTTATGCTCGGTGTATGGGGGAGGATACACGCATTCATGCGCAAGTCGTGGTTGGTGCGGATGGCGTGGAATCGAAGGTGGGCAGATGGGCAGGTATTGACACGAGGTTGCGACCTTCTAATATATCCGTAGGCGCAGAGTTCCTTATGTGCGATATAGAACTGAACAGGGATTATTCTGAATTTTTCCTGGGCAGTGAAATTGCACCTAAAGGCTATGCCTGGGTATTTCCAAAAGGTGGAGATTGCGCAAATGTAGGTCTTGGAATAGGTGGAGATGTATCGGGTGAAAAGCACCGTGCAATTGACTATCTAAAGGCATTTGTGCGCAATAGGTTTCCCGATGGAAAGACCGTGGCTGAGATGTATGGCGCTGTGCCGCTGAGCGGACCGCTAAACGAAAGCGTAGCGGATGGACTTATTTTAGTAGGAGATGCTGCGAGACAAGTCAATGCTTTAACCGGGGGCGGCATTACGTATGCAATGCATGCGGGAACAATAGCAGGCGATGTAATAGCAAAGGCATCTTGGGAAAAAGATTTTTCAAAGAAGAGATTGATGGAATACGAGAGCAGATGGAGAAGCGCGTTTGGAAAAAGGTTGGAAACGAGCTTAAAAGCAAAAGAATTCTTCTTCGGGCTCTCTGATGAAGACCTCAACACGCTTGCTCATTCTTTAGCAGGGGTAAAAATAGAGGAGCTTTCTGTTGGGGCACTGTTGTTGGAATTGATACGGAGAAATCCGAAGATGCTGCTTGGACTGGCGAAAATGCTGCTCTAAAAACACTTTTTCTTTTTTACAAAACACTTTCTTTTAGAAAAAGAACCTGTGCTAAGAAAATAATTCTTTTGGTAAAGCTTTTCTTTTTAAGAAAAGGTTTGTGCTAAAAGAAAAAAATAAATGAAAACGAGAAATGGATACAGATATGTTCCTTTTATCACGCTGTCACTATCAGAGCCAAAGCCACGTATTTGGCTCACTCTTTCGGGGTGCAACTTCAAATGTAGGGGATGTTTTAGCATAGCTCGTGACTCGGTAGGCGAACCGATGACTGTTGATGGATTAATAAACTGGGTGGAGAAATCACGTTGGGCTTATACTAATAGCACACTGCTGGAAGAGGCTATAATAACGGGAGGTGAACCAACATTGGACAGGGACTTTTTGCTTGACCTTGTGCTAAATCTCAAAACGTGTATGGAAGTGAAACACATTACACTATCTACGAACGGATATTTATTGGACATGGATTGCGTAATGAAATTGAAGGATGCGGGTCTCGACGAGGTTAAGCTTGACATAAAAGCATACAATGAGTCAATCCACCAGTGGTACACCGGTATGTCCAATCGCCCGGTTCGTAAGGCTGTGAGAAACCTATTTGAAAGCGAACTCGATTTCAGGGTTGAAACGGTCTTGATGCCTGGGATTGTGGATGCGGAAGAAATCGAGCGAATCGCTTCTTTTTTAGCTCAGATTGACCCAGGAATCAAGTATAAAGTCGTTAAGTTTGCACCTGGAGAAGCGAGGGAAAAAGTAACAAGAAGACCAAGTGACGAAAAGATTGAACTTGCGGTTAACTCGGCTTCAAAATACCTGCTAAATGTTGCTGGGGGCAAAGCCTGTGTCCAGCAATTTGCTTCTCCAGAATCGAGGGAAGAGGACATGAAGAAGTGGATTAGGGTGTATCCAGATATGAAAACAGAGACAATAATTGCAAAACCGAGTGGGTTTAAAGTGTCTTGAAAGCTTTCTTTAAACCTTTTCTTATAAAGAAAAGTTTTATAAAAATCATATAGAAGATAAATGCCAATTCTGGAGACGGGATATGGATATGGACATGGTTATAGCTATAGCTATAGATATGTTCCTTTTATTACGCTGTCAGAGCTAAAGCCGCGTGTTTGGATCACGCTTTCGGACTGCAACTTCAAATGTAGGGGATGTTTTAGCCTTGCTCGTGAGCCAATAGGTGAGCCGATGAGTGTTGAGCAGTTAATAAACCTGGTGAAGAAATCGTCGAGGGAATATTATGGGGATACGCCGCTGGAAGAAGCGGTAATAACAGGCGGCGAACCTACGCTAAACAGACATTACCTCGTGGATTTGGTATCGCACTTAAAAAAATTTATTGGAGGCGTGGTGCTTGACACGAATGGATACCTTTTAGACGATGCTTACTTGGATGAGCTGATCGAAGCGGGGTTAACTGAAGTTATGTTTGATTTGAAGGCGTGGGGTGAAAAACTGCATGAATGGTACACCGGGTACTCGAATAGAAGGATATTGGAGAATATAAGAAACGCGTATGGAAAGGTAAAACTCGTGGTTAATACCGTGTACATACCGGGGATTGTGGATGAATCCGAAATAGAGAAGATAGCGAGGTTTTTATCCGAAATAGACAGGAAAGGGGAGATAGATTACAGAATAAATAGATACAACACGAATTTGAGCCACGAGAAAATATCAAGAAATCCATATCCCGAGGAGATAGAGCGTGCTTACTCGATTGTTGCTAAATATATGAAAAACTCGGTGATAGGCAAGAGCTGTGTTAGGGAAAGGAAAATAGAAGTGAAAAGAGGTTGGATAACGGTATTTCCAGATGGAACCTTAAAAAAGCGAACTTTAGCTGATTATAGGAAGGAGAATGAAAGAATGAAAATGAAGAGTGCTACTGTTGATGGTGAGATGAAAAGCATGAAAAAAGAGAAGTTGGTTAAAGCGACGAGGTCATCAGATTGATTATTATTTGAGCAATTAC
The DNA here is from genome assembly GCA_023131215.1 of Candidatus Methanophagales archaeon. Lineage (GTDB taxonomy): Archaea > Halobacteriota > Syntropharchaeia > Alkanophagales > Methanospirareceae > JAGXOS01. Next base: position 4,261 of record JAGLZV010000013.1, read on the forward strand.
ATAAAGTATATTATTTCTTTGGTAAAGCTTTCTTTTTGAAAGAAAGGTTTATGATAAGGAAATTCAGATGGTCGGATTTGGAAGATGTTCTGGGAATAGAGAAAAGGGCATTTCCAAAATCGCCTTACAACAGATTTACTTTCTTGTATTATGCATCAGCATACCGGGATAATTTCCTGGTATATGTACATGAGGATAAGAGAAAGGGCTTGAATAAAATCGTTGGCTATATTATCTTTTATTCTGAAGGGCATATAGTGTCTATTGCAGTGCATCCCGCGTATAGGGGGAGGGGTATAGGAACTGAGCTTGTAGGAGAAGTTTTGAAAGTAACGAAAGGTAATGCGAGTGTGGAAGCCCGAGAGAGCAACGAAGTGGCAAAGGAGTTTTATAAGCATTTGGGCTTCTCCCTGCAGTCTATAATCCCAAAGTATTATGGCGATGAAGATGCACTGTTGATGATTCGGAGAGGCACTGACATAGGCAATAAAGAAAAAGATTTATAAACAAAATCCGTATCTGAAATTGCCATGTTATTCAGCGAGCCCCTGCATCAGCACTTCTTGGTAACCGTAACTGTGCTTACAGTATTGATAGCATTTTCGCTCGTGCTTTATGCTTACTTAAAACGTAAAATAAGTACTTCTGCCTTTATTGGAACGCTCATGCTTGGCGTGATAATTCTGGTAGCGTTTGGACTCGAATTTGGTTATGCAGGTATGTTTGTGCTTCTCACATTCTTCCTGTTCGGGAATTTGGTCACGAAATATAAATACGATAAAAAAGCCATGCTCGGCGTTGCGGAAGGTAAAAAGGGCATGCGGGGCATAAATAACGTGCTTGGCAATGGCTTGTCACCACTGATTTTCGCCGTGCTCTACGCTGTTTCCAGCCAGAGCCATAACACGATCTTCTTGCTCGGCTTTTCAGGCGCAGTCGCTACCGCTTGCGCAGATACATTTTCAACTGAAATCGGGCAAGCGGAGGGAAATCCGAGGTTAATCACAACGCTTAAAAAAGTGCCAGTGGGCACAAACGGTGGCGTTAGTTTACCGGGTCTTTGCGCATCACTGCTCGGCTCGGGTTTGATTTCGCTTGTCGGTCTTGCATTTTGGTTTGATCTTCAAATGTCCACAAGAATTATTTTTATGCTCTCATGCGTTTGCCTCCTGTCAGGGTTCTTAGGTTGTATCGTAGACAGCTTTCTTGGCGCAACCGTTGAAGATAGGAATCCGCTTAAATTAAATAAACATCACGTGAACATCTTAGCTACGCTATTCGGGGGTATTTTTGCAATTTTATTAGGTTATTATTTTGGAATACAAACACAGTAATTGTATAGCTATACAAGAAATTAGAAGAAAAAAATGAAAGGTTGCGAAAGTTGTTTATATACTTTCATCAGTCAATAAAAATGTGTATCGAAAAACAAAACCTCTTGATAGAGATGGCATAAAGGTTAAAGAAGGCGATAAAAATGGGAAAAAAAGAAGTTGTAGTTATGAAAAGGATAAAAATAGTATCCGTGTTGATAGCTTTGCTACTGGCAGCCATTATTAGCGGCTGTATTGTGCATGAAGAAGTTTCTCCAGACGAAAAGACCGGTAAAAAGGTGCTCCTTATCTTCAGTTACCACCCCGAGTATCCATGGGTGATAGAAGAGACAAGAGGAGTAGAAGACATTTTGAAAGACAAAGGTGTAGAGACCGAAATATTCTATCTGGATACCAAAAGGAAGACCAGTGCGGAGTGGAAGAAAAAGGTGTCAGAAGATGCTGTGAAGAAAATCGATGAGCTCGAACCCGACCTTGTAATTGTGTTTGATGACAATGCGTGTGAGCTTGTGGCGATGAAATACGTAGGTAAAAGCCTTCCATTTGTTTTCTGTGGTATGAACGGTGACCCTGAAGACTACGGATTTCCTGCCGAAAATATAGCCGGTGTGGTTGAAAGACAGCATATCAACGGAACAATTGACCTTCTCAAACAGCTTGTGCCAAATGTTAAAAAAGCTGCGATAATAACTGACAACAGCCC
>JAGLZV010000130.1 GCA_023131215.1 Candidatus Methanophagales archaeon
TGGAGAAGATAGACGCAGTTACAAGGATTACTGCTTTGACGAGGAGCGCAGTAGCAGGCAGATTAACGATTCCATGTGATGTTTCAACTGCGGAAAGGGCGTTGCTGATAGCGGCTGGACCTCCTAAGGAGTTAAGTAGAAAGGGCATGGAGAAATCAAAGGAGCGGATAGAAGAGACGATAAGAGGAACAGAAGTGAGGGGAGGGGATTTTCCGGTTGTAAGGAGTCAACATGTGGCGACAATTGTTTTGTTTTCAGGCGTATCGGATATCCCGAGGGTAAAAGAGTTACAGGAAACAGGAGCGGAAGCACAGGAGAAACTAAAAGAAGTGTCAAGCGAGAAGGAGCGCGAATACAAGGAGCTAATGGATTCAAACGAAGCTATAAAGCCTTTGTTCTGAGGTAAGATAAGGGGGATGGGGATAACGTTGAAAAAGAAATTATTATTTTCACTAATATTAGCGTTTTTTTTGATGTCGATATGCATGAGCGTAAGCGGGGTTGTTGCGAAAGAGCAAGCGAACTTACCAGAATCTAAGTTCGTGGAGGTTGCATCACCACCTTCTATAAAATGTGAAGATATATCTGGGATGGTAAAAAATGGCAGTGAAGTTTCTATAAGCGTTGTGTTAACCAACTTTAGCAAGGAAATAGAAGGGGATAAATCCAAGCTATTTTTTCATTCCGATCTGGGAGACCCTGTATGGGGCATAAGTATAGATGGCTCGCCTAAGGAATGTAGTAGTCCTTTTACGATAGACCACAAAAAAGTGGGAGAAGCAAGGATAACCTTGACAGGGAAAGCACCGGAAGTGAATAAACGAAAAGAAAATGTTACCGTTTTGAACATAACGCAGGAGACGACGGAGGGTAAATATTGGGTGGTAGATATAAAAAGAGATGTGACATCAGAGATAATCGAAGACGCCCTTAATGCATGGCATAAAGCTAAAGAAGAGATAGAAAGTGCAAATTGGACAATTGCAAATGCGACAAAAGCTGGAATAGGCGTGGAGGAATCGGAAAGGGCTTTTAAATTAGCTAATGAACATTTGAATAATTCTCTTGATTTTTATAATAGTGATAGACCAGAGGAGGCGTTAAAAGAAGCAGAACTGGCATCGGCTTTTGCTGAAGATGCTAAGAAGCTTGCGGAAGGAGCGAAAACTACCCGAAGAATCAGGGATTATAGTGTTCTCGCTGCAGTGGTAATTATTGCGGTTGTGGTATTTGTATTTTTAATCAGGCAGAGGAGAAAGAAACGGGGGATCTACTAAAAAATAAATACGGCTTTGATTAGAGACTTGGATTTTTAGTGGTTTAGCGGTTTAGTTTTTTAGTTCTATAGCCTCCGCCTGGTCGATATTTTGGGTTTATATTATATAAGAGCTATGCAAAATAGTTATACGATGATGGCAAGCTCAAAAATCCCACAGTTCTTAATGCCCTATTTGAAGGATGCAATCGAGTTTCCAGACATCGACACCTTATCTTCAATTCTCGGAATTAAAAGAAGAGAAGCAGAGAAGGTGGTGATAAGAAATAACGAGGAATCCGCGGGACATAAAGTGAGAGACGTTTTCTGCACTAAAGAAACAAGAGAATTAGAGAAAGAGCTTTTGGAAATATTTTCCTCTTATGCGACAACGAAAAATGGAAGGGAGATGACTCTTACACTCACTCCTTCCATTGACAGGGAGGAACTGCAAAAGAGGTTTGAGGATGTGAAAGAGAGCGAGAAATTGGTGGAGCTAATGGGGGACGCGAAAATAACGAGAGTGCAAGAGATAATTTCTAATGTGAGAATAGAGAAGATGAGTTTTGGGAAATCACCCCTTATCGCTATTCGTAGCAGAGGAATGGAAGCGGAGATAAAGGGAAACTATGGCGATTTCGTGCGTGTAGAACTTGTTGATTCCGCGGATAAGGCTGAGGAGCTTTTGCAGAAGGAGAATGTCGTTCTGTTAATCGGTGAGGACGAGGAATTTGATGAACCCGGCATCATAAACATAAAGATTGATGATTTGTCGGAGCCATGCGAGATTTATCCAGAGTTCGTTGCTAATTCTTTCATGTCAAAGAGGAATGTAATAGAAGCGATAGTAAATCTATTAACCGAATTTGGAGAACTTAAGGAATCGTATATGTTCAAAGATATCTCGGTAAAGGATTTAGAAGAGGTTTTGGCGCTTATAGAAAAAATAGAAGCGGAGAGGAGCAAAGGTGAAACCAGCTTCGGCGAGCTGATTTACAGGCATGAGGAGGAGCTGAACAAGGAAGCGGACAGGATTATGAGAAGCAGCGGAGGTGTGGAAGAGTTTAAAGGTTACTTAGAGGAAGTTTTGGTGAACATGGCTGATGAATTGATGCTTACTGGTACAGGGGAAGATAAAAATGTTTTGTGGGAAAGTGCGTATGAGAACTTGGAGAGGGGACTGCCTTTTGAATTTTCAAGAGAAAAGATGGAGAGATTGAGACAGCGGTATAACAGGAAAATGGGCGAGAGGAGGTATTACAAGTCAAGAGATTTTGCAAAGCAATTGGAGAGGCATAGAGAAGAGGTAAGCACCGCCCTTAAAATGCTTTTCTATTTCGATTTTATGCTGGCGGTGATGCAATTTAGCCGTGACTTCGAGTTGAATATACCGGAGATAAACGAAGAGGGGTTAGGGTTAGGATTAGGCGTGATTATGGGCAGGAATATATTTTTGGTCGGTGAAGAGCTAAGGGGTGGTGAGCCCGTGGTGCCGGTTTCTTATTCCATAGGGAAAGCGAATTCAGGTATTTTTGGCGCTACACCGCATCCGGTAGCTATCCTTACGGGTGCAAATAGTGGAGGTAAAACATGCTTGTTGATTATGCTCGCAACTTCGGTTATCCTCACGGAGCTTGGTCTGCCAGTGCCTGCGGAGAGAGCGGAAATACCGCTAATGCCTTTGTATTTATACCGGCGGAAGATGATAAAGAAGACTGGGTCTTTTGAATACTCGATGAGGGCGTTGAGCCGGATATTCATGCGTGAAGGAGCAAAGGTGGTTTTAATAGACGAATTGGAGGCGCTTACCGAACCCGGTGCCATGGGGCGAATAATGGCATCCATATTAAATAACTTGCCAAAAGATACGCTGGCAGTGGTGATAACGCATTTGATTCATGAGATATTGCCGCATATAAGTATGGACAAGGTGAGAGTAGATGGTATAGAGTCAGAGGGATTGGATGCTGCTGGAAACATTGTTGTTGATAGACAGCCAATGTTCAGTCACATCGGGTCGAGCACACCGGAGTTGGTAATAAAGAAGCTTTTGGGACGTGTCAGGAAAGAGGAGTTAAAAGCAGTTTATGAGGAGATAATAGAGGTGTTGGAGAAGGAAAGAAAAGAAGCGTTTTAAATGCAAAATGGAGAGTGCAAAATGCAATTATACTTATTATCTTGCTCACACTGAGCCTTGTTATGATATGAAAGCAGCCCTTCGGTCTCCGGTGGATCATTCTCTCTAATTTGGTTCTCCACCGCTTCAAGGACTGCCTTTTGCAGTCGCAGGTTTACCATTTCTTATTTTTATTTTCTCGATTTACGAAAAGTTTATGCCGTCTGCAATTCCAATTACATTGTCTTTGCTTTGTGCCCGCAGCATATCTGCATATTGCTGAGCGGTCATTTCCGTGTATTCGCGCATTTTCTCTGGCCCCAGTTGCATAATGAAGCCAATATCCATCTGTTTGTTCAGCACGAACATCTCATGCATCATTTCCCATTTCTCCTCTTCTGATAAAGTCGGTATTTCCATTTTTCTTTCACCTTGTTTCAGTTAGTACGTTGGGATTTATAAAAGTTTTGGTTTCATTTCATTTTTCCGTGGTTCTGTTTTCTGTTTCTTAAATCTTTTGTAATAGCACGATTCAATGAACTGTACCACGAGATTAACATAAGAAATTGGGGTTAATAGGGGATAAAATAACCAACAGAGTACGAACCCTGATTTCTATCTATTATTTGTTTTCTCGTGAAAATCCGTGTAATCTTGTGGTTACAAAAAAGATCAAACTATCTATTTT
>JAGLZV010000131.1 GCA_023131215.1 Candidatus Methanophagales archaeon
ATTACTTTTATAATTCTTTTCTTTTTCTTCACCTCTCTCTCCAATTCCTCCAGACTTCTTTTCACTCGCTCTTCCCTTGCTTGCCTCGATTTTCCATCCTTCTCCAAATCCGCTCTTCCCCTATCTATCATCCTTTTGACTTCTTTTTTTGCCGGACCGCCTTTCACATTCCTCTTCTGAATATTTGAAGCGATGTTCAGTGCTTCTTTTACTTTTTTCTCGGTTAGCCTCATCTCACTAAGTTTTTTCCCAACGATACTCACAGCGAAATCATCTATTCTCTGCAGTATCTCTGCCACAAACGCTTTCTCCGATTCCTTATCTTTTATCGATTCCTGTTTTTCATCTGCTAAAACCGATGCCAATGACGATATGATTTTATGAGCTGTTCTGAAAGACATACCAGTCTCTCTAACGATAGTGTCAGCCAACTCGGTTGCAGTAGTGAACCCAATTTGTGCCTTCTTCTCCATCTCCTCCTTCTTCAATTCCAATCCTTCTACCATGCTCTTCATCACTGCTACCGAAGCGGCGGTGGTTTTCGTGGCTTGCAACAGATGTGGTGTGACCTCTTGCAAATCTCTATTATAGGAATATGGTAGCGCTTTGCAAATAGAAAGCACGCTCATCAAACATCCGTGGACAGTGCCTGTTCTTGCCCTTGCAAGTTCTGCATAGTCCGGGTTTCGTTTCTGCGGCATTATCGAACTTCCGGTTGCATATTCCTCCGGGAGACGAATGAAATCGAATTCTGAGGTGCTCCACAGTATTATCTCTTCTGCAAGCCTGCTCAGGTTTGTCATCAAGTTGGCGTAGCAGGAAATTGCCTCGATGATGAAATCTCTCGTGGATACCGCGTCCATCGAATTCTCCAGCACCGAGTTAAAACCAAGAAGTTTCGTGGTTCTCGCTCGGTCTATCGGAAAGCCAGTGGAAGCGAATGCTGCGGCACCCAAAGGGCATACATTTATATGGTCGTATGCGTTTAGAAGCCTCGAAAAATCACGAGCTAACGCATCGGCATGCGCCAGATAATGATGTGCGAATGTGGTTGGCTGTGCGTGTTGCAGATGTGTATAGCCTGGCATCACAGTATCAACGTTCTCAGCCGCTTTTTCTATTAGCGCTCTTCTCAACCCGTTCACCTCTTTCATCATCTCTAACAGCTCGTCACGAAGCGCTATTCTTATGCACGTTGCTACTTCGTCATTTCTCGAGCGCCCTGTGTGCATCCTTCCACCTATGTCCTCGCCTATTTCTCTTATCAGCACGGATTCTATTGCAGTGTGTACGTCCTCGTAGGATGGGAGTTCGTGTTCGATAAAATCCTTCCCTTTTATTTTAGTTAAGCTGTTCAGAATAGCCGCCGCTTCATCCTTTTTTATTATCCCTCGTTCTTTTAACATCACTACATGCGCCTTGTCCACGAGCACATCCGCGTAAAATAGCCATTTGTCCGCTTCCAAAGACAGAATGTAATCTTTTTGGGTTTGTGTTTTATTTTGTTTTTGCATTTTTATTCTCATTTTCTTTTATTCAGTTACTTTTAAGTTCTTCTCCGAAGCATAAATTAAACGACAACCGAAATGACAACCTCCTTCATTTTATTCTTGCCCATCTTACTCCTTCCTTTCAATCTCACGATTTATGTCTCTACATGGATAAATTGTTACAATCTTTAATATATCATATTTCTTTGCTATCATTATTTTTGAAAATAAGTCCTCTCTTTCAATCACTCATCCCAACCGCCATCAAATACCCTCGAGCTCGTTCTGTTTTCGGATACCTATTTACGAGTTTCCAAAATTCAGGTCCATGTCCTGGCACTTTCAAGTGTGCAAGCTCATGCACCACGACATAATCATGCACGAATTTCGGCATTTTCAGCAAACGGTCTGAAATCCTGATTGCTTTTGGTTTCGTGTTACAAGTTCCGAACATGCGTGCATTCTGCTCGGTCGTGTAGCGTATCTGCGTCCAAGAGAGTTCCCCACCAAAATACTTTTTGTTGAGTTCTTGTGCACATTGTTCCAGTTCATCATCCGCATTCTCGGCTTTGAGTTCTTTTTTGCGTCTCAACGACTCGAAACGCTTCTTCGCCCACTGGACATATTTGAATTCCTCCTCTCGCGAGAGACCCAATGGAAGATATAAGTGAATCACACCGTCCACTTCTCGCGCACTTATCGTTTTCTTTCTTTTTCGGCTGCGAATTATTTTAACGTCCATTCTCTTCGTTTAGCTTATTTTATAACCACAAGATTACACAACACTTTTTCTTTTTTACAAAAAGAAAACCTGTGCTAAAAGAAAAACTATGGAAATATTTTTAGTCAAGGTTTTTACCGGAGGTAAAAAAGTTGGTTGGTAAAGCTTTTCTTTCTAAGAAAAGGTTTCTCGTGAAATCTTGTGGTTTTTTTATATCCGTTCTAATATACAAATATGAATATTACTATGAAAATGAGCATTGTCAACTTCAACCCACATTTGATCTTGCTCCATGCACCAGCGGTGTACGATTTCAGAAAGCATCCCATAATGTACGGTCCGATTGCTGACGGCGTTCCATCAACACCCATATTCGAGATGTATCCAATAGGATTTTCTTCTATCGTGGAACATCTGGGGAGAAACGGAATAAACGTGAGAATAATCAATTTAGCGGCAAGAATGCTTGGCAGTGATAGTTTTGATGCGGAAAAAATGATACGCCAGCTCGAACCAAGGGCTTTTGGAATTGACCTTCATTGGTTGCCTCATGCGCACGGAAGCCTCGAAGTAGCGAAGATATGCAAGCGATACCATCCCAACATTCCCGTAATTTTCGGTGGATTCTCTGCAACTTATTTCTACGAAGAATTGATTCGCTATCCGGAGGTGGATTTTATCGTAAGAGGAGATTCTGCGGAAGAGCCTCTGTTACAGCTCATGAAAACGATTATTCGGCATCAGCACTCCTCCTCCTTCAGCAATATCCCAAACCTTGTATGGAAGGATAATAACGATAACGGCGAGGTGCGTATAAATCCTTTCACTCACGTTCCCACCGAGATAAACAAATTTTCAAATAACTATGTCCGTATTTTCAGATCGGCTTTGAAATACCGGGACATCAAAAGTCTCATTCCATTCCACGGCTGGTCTTCTCATGAGTGGCTGGACTATCCTATCACGCCGGTGATAACTTGCCGGGGCTGCATCCATAACTGCATATTCTGCGGAGGCTCCAGAAATGCACTTGCGATGTACTGCAATCGGGAAAAACCCGCTTTTCGTAACCCACAATTAATCGCTGAGGATATCGTGAAAATCACACGATATACAAAAGCGCCAATATTCATCATAGGCGACCTCCTCCAACACGGCAAAGAATACGCTTATACTGTCCTGGAAGGATTGAAAAAGGCGGAATTCGAGAATCATCTTGTGTTCGAGTTATTCGATAGCGTTCCAAACCCAAAGGAATATTTTGAGCTCATGGCTGAATCAGTTGAAAACTTCAACTTTGAAATATCCCCTGATACCCATGACGAGTCAATAAGAGCGGCAGAGGGGAAGCGGTATAAAAATTCGGAGATAGAAGAGAATATAAAATGGGCTTTGGATTCGGGTTGCAATAGATTTGACCTGTTCTTTATGATTGGTCTCCCTGTTCAGACCTGCGAATCTGTCATGGAGACTGTTGATTGGTGTGGTCATCTGATGGACAAATTTGGCACGCGAGTGGTTCCTTTTATTCTGGCTTATTCCCCGTTTCTTGATCCCGGCTGCATAGCATACGAAAATCCAGAAAAGTTCGGCTATAAAATTCTTTTCAATACCCTGGAGGAATACCGAAAAGCAATGCTGTCACCAAGTTGGAAATACGCCCTGAATTACGAAACTGAATGGATGACACGGGACGAAATCGTTGATTGCACTTATAAAGCAGGGCTGAGATTGAACATGTTGAAAGCGGAATACGGTTTGATTGACCATGATTCATTCAAGGCAACAGAAAAGAAGATAAAGCTCGCAGTTGACCTCACGAGCGAGATAGACGAAATAAACGAGATAAATGACTCCTCTGCTCGACACAAAAGATTGATGCAATTGAAACCCAAGTTCAATATGCTGCTCAACTCTGTTATCAACGAGAAGGTGCACATGGAGTGGCCTGCGGCGAAGAGGAATTTAAGGTTTTTTCATCTCCTCAAGGCGGTGATAGCAGAATATTTAAATATGCGAAGGTAGTATGTACCTCTGGTTTCTTAGATGACTCTTTGAGGAGCAATGGAAACGTGCAATGGCTTTTGGAGGGTTGTTGAAGCGATACTGTGTACGAAATGAACCTGATAGTGATATACAGCGGTGATTTTGGCGAAAGAGTTATTGGGAACCTCATAAACTACTCCACATTCTGCATATCCTGTGCAGAGGCTTGCACGCACTGTAAGGAGGGTAAATACAGGTTTGCAGACCGTATAAAGGGCTTCTTTAAGCTACCTGCTCCATCCCTGCTTCCTGTATTTATTGAGGATTCTGTGAGCGAGTATTTACCGAAGGAGATTCCTGATGCGGACATAGCGATTATATCAGAGATCCACAATGACATTCTGCTTGAACTTCCGCTTATTTTAAAGGATTCTGGAATTAAAGCGATGATTGTGCCGCAAGAGAGTCCAGCACGGATAGCAAGACCACAGATTGAAGAGGTATGTAAGAGTGAGCAGATTGAGATTATCTTTCCAAAGCCGTTCTGTGATTTACAGCCGCTGGACGACAAACCCGTGATTAGAAAGTTTGTGAAAGAATTTGGAATTGGAAGACCAGAAGTGAAGGTGGAAGTGGGTAGAAGAGGGCGTATTGCTCATGTGGATGTTCTGAGGAGTGCTCCTTGTGGGAGTACATGGTTCGTGGCAAAGCAGTTAGAACGAGTAGAAGTTGAGAATAGGCAGGAACTTTACGACAGAATCAGCGAATCTCATCATGCATATCCCTGCACCGCGAGCATGGAGAAAGACCGTGAGCTTGGCGACACGATTCTGCACAAAGCGGGGTATATTATCAGGGAGGCAGTGGAGGAAGCGTTGCTTTAATTCACAGTTTTTTCCAAAAATCCTATTTAAATTCGTTTGAAGTGACGGATATGAGGGAATTGACGGGGAACTCCCTGCCGATGCTAACAAGAATTTATCAAAATAAATATAGAAGAAAGATAAAAAGATAGGTGAACATTTAAAATAAACATAAGGGGATAATTAAAAATGGTAGTGATGTTGGAAATAAAAGATTTGACTGTGGAAGTGGAAGGGAAGGAAATTTTAAGGGATTTAAACCTTAATATTGAACGAGGAGAGGTACACGTGTTATTTGGACCCAATGGTTGTGGAAAGACAACACTTCTGATGACAATACTCGGTTTTCCCAATTATAAGGTCACAAGAGGGAGTATAACGTTTAAAGGCGTTGATATAATCAATTTGCCGACTAACGAACGTGTGAAATTAGGAATGGGTATGTCTTTCCAGCATCCGCCTGAGATAAGAGGTGTAAAGCTCGGCGATATGGTGAATATTGCACAGGGTAGAAAAGAGGAAAAAATAGATGAGGATCTGATAGCACTTGCAAAAAGGCTTAATATTTCGGTTGATTTCTTGAACCGGGATGTGAACCTCGGATTTTCAGGCGGGGAAGTCAAAAGATCGGAGATACTGCAACTGCTCGCACAATCCCCGGACTTCATCATGTTCGACGAACCTGACTCTGGCGTGGATGTCGAGAACATAGAACTCATAGGCGGGATAATGAGTGAACTTTTGGATAGAAACAAGAGACCAAGCAAAAGAAAGAAAGCAGGGCTTATAATTACACATAGCGGGTCTATAATGCGCTACATAAAGGCAGACCGTGCACATGTGATGCTTGAAGGACGGATAGCTTGTTCTGGGATGCCTGACGAGATAACAAAGAACATCATGGAGAATGGTTTTGAAAAATGTGTGGAATTATGTAAACGCAGTGAAGAGGTAGGTGCTGAATGAATAAAAAAGGGCTAATTGAGCGTGCGGGGCGTGCAAAGGCGAAAAAAGCGGTTTTTGGCGAAGACATCGCAATTGAGAAATATGTTACCGGGAAAGAACATGATGCCCTCAATGCATTGGACGAATTTCCAGAAGAATATCAGCAAGACCTGCTCGACGCAGGTATTGAACCTTCTGAGAAAGACAGGTCCGGTTCGTTTTTACAGCAAGACTGTTCCGTTGTATTTTCAACGGTGAAATACCCTGGTTTGGAGCTCATGAGCACGACGGATGCATTAAAGGAACATGATTGGCTAAAAGATTATTTATGGAAGGCAGTTCCCGTGGATATGGATAAATATACCGCGGAAGTCGAATTAGAGCAGACACATGGATACTTTATCCGGTCGGAAGAGGGCAAAAAGGTAACGATGCCGGTGCAGTCATGCCTCTTCATCACATCCGATAAAATCGGGCAGAAGGTGCACAACATTATAATTGCCGAGGAGGACTCGGAACTGCATATCATCACCGGCTGTTCCGTCTCTCACGCGGTCAATTCCGCACTTCATCTCGGCGTTTCTGAGTTTTACGTGAAGAAAGGTGCGAAGATTACTTTTACCATGATACACAACTGGAGCCGTGGTATGGAAGTCAGACCAAGAAGTGCAGTGGTGATTGAGGATGATGGAGTTTTTATCAGCAACTACATCTTAATGACGCCTGTGAAATCGCTCCAAATGTATCCAACCGCGTATTGCGTGGGTAGAAACGCAAGGGCAACCTTTCAGACAATTGTATATGCTCATGGCGATACGAGGATCGATTTGGGGTCGAGAGCAGTGCTTCGGGGCGAAGGCAGCAGGTCTGAGATCATATCGAGGGTGATTGCTACCGACAATGCAAAGGTAATCGCACGTGGTGATGTCATAGGGGAAGGGACAAATGCAAAGGGGCATATCGAATGCAGGGGATTGATGCTTTCTGATACTGCGGAAGTAGATTCGATTCCAGAGCTCAAAGCGACACGTAAAGACCTCGACCTTTCGCATGAAGCTGCGGTGGGTAAGGTTGCGGAAGAGGAGATTCAATACCTGATGGCAAGGGGTTTGAGCGAGGAGGAGGCTACTTCGGTGATTATACGCGGGTTCTTGAATGTGGACATTACGGGTCTTCCGGATG
>JAGLZV010000132.1 GCA_023131215.1 Candidatus Methanophagales archaeon
ACACCAAAGCATGGAAGCTGGCTCAATGCTGCGGAAATCGAGATTAATGTGATGGACATTGAATGTACGGACAGACGGATCGGTGACTTGGAAACACTTGCCAGGGTAGTGGCTGCATGGACCAAGAGAAGGAATGACCAGAAAAAGAAGATCAATTGGAAGTTTACAAGGGATAAGGCGGATAAGAAGTTGTCCAAGTATTACGTCTAAGGATTAAATTGTGGAGACACTAGGCAAAATATTTCCAGTTAAAACCATTGAATGGGTATTGCAAAATTTTAAATCGTTGGGTAACAAGAAATTTGAAAATGTCCATTTACCTTTTCAAGATTTTACGTTTATTAATGCCTTTTTACTTTTATTCTGCTCCGATGTTTCTTTGTTAATTCCCAACAACAAAGAACCTCTCAAACTCCAGCCAATTTTTGGCGATGAAAAGTTTTTTAAGAAATCTCACGTGTTAGAAATCCTAATTAAGAGTTTAGATCAGATAGAAGCTATAATAGAAAGTTACAATTACAGTAGAGATAAATCCGGTAATGACATGTACAAGGATCTGAAAGTCCTCTTTTTTGAAATTGTTGGTTCACTTAATTCTTTAATTTTAGGAAAAAGGAAAGCGAAAAGCCTCGTATCTAAATTTATTACACTTACGCGGAAAGGGCAAATCCAAATAAAACGTTTAATAGGGGTGAAAAAATATGACTTTGACCGAAATCAGATTTTAGTAGGGTTTGAGGGGGATCTCGTAAGAGAAAAGAATTTCGTGGTGGTTGACTTGATAAAAGCTGGGAAAAACTTTTCTATTGTGAATGTTTGTCCATCGTCACAGAACTTATGCAGGTTGGAAAAGGAAAAATTAAGAGAACAATGGGCAGTAAATCTTTTGGCTAAAATTCAAAGTATTTATAAAAATAAATTCTCATCCTTTCACAAAGTTTTGGTTGTCACCGTTTGGATAGTACTATGGCTAGTCATTCTTCATATGGTAGTAGGTTTTTCAAAAGCAATCCTAGGAGCAATTATTGTGCAAATTTTAACTTACATTCCCTTGGAATATGTTAAATTTTATTCATTGCATGAGCCTAGTTGACCATCCTAGGGACGTAGTCCGAATTAAAAGCGACGAAGCAATTAAGGAGCAAACAGAGAAGATAAAAAGCCATGAATAGGTAAAAATTATAGAAGGGGAATAAAAATGTTCAACCCAAATTTTAGATACACGAACGAAATCGTGAGGCTGCTCACCAAAATATCAGCATCGAGAGAGATAATACTCAATTCGCCGTTGATTCCGAAATGGGAAGATAATTGCTCAAAATCTTGTTGATTTCGAGCAATTAAGTGCAAAATGCCGAGTGCAAATTGAAAAATGCAAAATGTAAAGGAAATAAAAGCATTGATAGAATTGGGAGTTATAAAGTCACAGGGAGTAGGGAGAGCGACATATTATGTCCTGGACTGAGTTGACGATTGCACAATTAATAAACCACGAGATTTCACAAGATTAACACAAGAAATGGTGGTTAATAGGGGATCAAATCACCGATGAAACACTAAAAACCTATTGCTATTATTATTCTCTCGTGAAAATCTGTGTAATCTTGTGGTTATAATTTTCGGAATGCCTATATACTTCGAAATCAAAGAAGAACTTGAAAGAAGGTGACGAAATAAATAAAAATGGACCTTGAAGGATTTGCAAAGCGGAAATTAAAAGAAGGAGAAAAAGAAGAGGCAATAATCGCCGAGATGTGCAGTCGCATCATAGAGATAAAGCGTAATCGTATAAGAAAGGAAGATGCTGAGGAGCTTTCGAGAGCAATTCTGGAGGAAGCGAAGAGAACGATTGATTTAAAAGGCAAAGACGAGCTTGGCATTTTCACGGAAATAAAATCAGACGTGAGAATGGGCGAGTTCGGAGTAGGGTCACGAGGCATGGGTGATTTTTATGCTCACGAGAAGATAGGAGAGATAATAGGTGCGACGAGTGCAGTAGTTGACTCCTCAAGCTTAAGTGATTCGGGAGTGGTGCGTTTTCCAAGTGAAGGTAAAGAAAAATTTGTGGTTGTAACCGTGGATGGAATGCATTCGAGGCTGAGCGATTTTCCTTTTCTTGCGGGTTTTCACGTTGCACGCGCGGCACTTCGTGACGTATATGTGATGGGTGCAACACCTGTTGCGCTGTTCTCAGACATTCACGTTGCGGATGACGGCGACGTTGCTAAGATATTTGACCATATTGCAGGGATTTCAACGGTATCCGATGCGGCTGGCGTTCCTCTCGTAACGGGTTCGACGTTGAGAATAGGCGGTGATGTAGTAATAGGAGAAAGAATGACGGGTTGTGTTGGCGCGGTTGGCGTGGCTGAAGCTGTTGTGTCGAGGGAAGGAGCAAAAGAAGGGGATGTAATATTGATGACAGAAGGTGCAGGAGGAGGCACAATATCCACTGCCGCTTTGTATTATGGCGAACCAGAAGTAGTGAAAGAAACGTTGAACATAAATTTTCTACGTGCTTGTAATGCGCTTATCAAAGAAGATATGGTGAGAAGGGTTCATGTCATGACGGATGTTACGAACGGTGGAATTCGTGGTGATGCGAACGAGATTGCAAAAGTCGCTGCCGTGAAACTCGTTTTTTATGAGGATAGGATAGGGAGTTTAGTAAATGAACATGTGTTTGGGATGCTGGAAAGGCGTGAGATAGACTATTTAGGCGTGTCCTTGGATGCTCTGCTGGTTATTTGTCCGGAAGCCATTGCGGAAGACGTGAAGAAAGTTGTAAGGAATGAAAAGGTGAGAATGGAAGTGGTTGGAAGGGTTGAAGAGGGAAGAGGTGCAGAAATTGTTGTGGATGGCGAAAAAAAGGATTTTGTGCCTAAATTTCGAGAGTCTGCTTATACGCCGGTAAAGAAGGTTGTGGGAGAAAGTGTAAGTGCGGGAAACGATTTTGAAGAGATGAAAAGGAAAGTGGATAAGGCGGTTGAGGAGGCGATTCGTAAGCGAGACAGGGCGAAGGAGATGATGAAAATATAAATTTAGATAAAGACTTAAGTTTTTAGAAGTGGAGATAAATTATGTCAGATTGGGAGATTATTAAACAAAGTTGGTGGATTGTAGTATCTCTCATTTTAGGAATATTGGGTGCAATAGGTGGTATAATCTATTTAAAGAAATTTTGGATAGAAAAAATATCCCCTCGCCTTCATAGATTATATGAAACAATAAAATCAAAAATACCTAAAGGGGTTGATGAAATGACCAAAGAAGAATTAAAGCAAATAGCCTCTGAACTAAGAGGCATAAATGAGAAATTAGGCGATATTTTAAAGCTCAAAAAAGATTTTGAGGTGTTAAAAGGGACGGTGTTGAATGAGACAGAGGGGGTCAGAAAGGATATATCAGATAAAATAAAAAATGTACAGAAAGAGATAGAGAAAGTAAAGTTTAATGCGGAAATAAAAAGGCTTAATGATGAAGAAAAGAAAAAGTTATCAGTCTCTTGCGTTCCTAAATTTGAAGGATATTACCCGCCAAGTATTGAATTTGACTTTGAAATAAATAATTCTTTCGAGCAAAGCTTTATACTTGACCGACTTTTTTATGAAGCCCGTGCTGGGGCGAATAAAAAAGGATCGTCAAAAATAAAAACTTGTGAGGATGTTTACTTTGATAAAAGAGTTGTGATCCAAGAGGGCAATAAAACAAAAGTTTCCAAAATATCTATGGTATCGCCTATCCGCTGCGATAAAATAAATGAGAATGTAAGTAAAGGAGGAAAATATGATATTGAATGGGGAATAAACATTGAGATGTTCTTTGAGGGGGATGATGGATTAAAGTTACTATCTGACACCCTTAATCCGCTGTCAATCTATGCGGAGTGGGAGCAATGGTATAAAATGATGAAAGATGAGGAGAATAAATATTGGGAAAAATGGTATAAAAAGAGGAAGGGAAAGGAGGAGAGTACTATTGTAAGTTAGAGAATTTTGGATGTGATGCATAGCATAATCACTTATGGAAAATAAAGGATTATGAGGAAAGAAAGGGAGATGAAAAAGAAGGACGAAAAGGGGGAATCAGTATTGGTTGAGATACTTGGAGAAATTCCCGAGTTCAGAGACCCGATAAAAGCTGTTGCAGAAGGTGCGAAGGAGATAATGCAAAAGTGATTATAACTTTTCTTGGTGTAGGTGAAGCCTTCGGGCAATTTGCGAACACATCTATCTTAGTTGATGGTAAGATATTGCTCGATTGTGGACCTCACACCCTACTTCAGTTGCGAAAACTCGAGCAAGACCTGAAAGAGATCAAACTCGTTTTCTTGAGTCATTTTCATGGTGACCATACTCTCGGTTTACCTGCACTCTTACTTGCTTCTCGTGAAGAAAATAGAGAAGAAATAATGAAAATAATCGGTCCTTCAGGTCTAAGAGATAAAATAGCTGATTTACTGGAACTTTCATACGAGAAGAGTTTTGAAGACCTTCATTTTGAGCTCGAGACTCTTGAAATCCCGGATTTGAACGGATGCACAAAATATGGAGATTACGAACTCGAATTCGCACAGACTGCCCATTTAATCGAATGCTACTCGATTGCGATTTCAAAAAATGGGAGAAAATTAACTTATACCTCCGATGGTTCTCCAACTGAAGACACTGTCTCGATTGCGAAAAATTCCGACATTTTAATCGCGGAAGCATACTGCGAAGGTTTCTCAGGTCATTCTTCAGCAGTCGAAGCAGCTGAACTCGCCTTTCGCTCACACTCTAAATCACTCGCATTAGTTCACATATATAGGAACAAGAAAGTGAAAGAAGAACTTGAGAAAGCGAAGAGAATATTTAAAAACTCATTCCTTCCAACTGATTCTCTCACAGTGACGATTTGAGCATCCTCAAATTTTTGTTTTGCCTTTCTCCTTCGCTGTTAACTAATTTTCACCCGACCCTTTTTATTTTTTTTTCAAGCTTCTTCGCAAATTCTACGTCAGTAAATGCCTTTAATCTTTTGATTGTGGTGTCATAGGCGTCAATTTGCTCCTCTTCCAGTGTTGTAGAATAATTTGCGGCTCGGTCAATCTCATTTAACTTCTGTATCAAAATTCTTCTCTCTTCCTTTGGCATAGCCTTTGAATCGGTCATAGCAGCAGCTCTCGCATAATCTCTATCTGCTCCTAAAAGTATGCCATTGGTCTCTAAGATAAAAAGCGGATATTTCGAGTCTTTCACATAACTCAGAACCAATAATAAATGCTCTTTTCCCAGTGTGGGCTCGCATCCAGATAAACGGAGCTTGTTAATTTTGAGTGCTCGGTATCGTTTCCAGCCTGGGGCGGTTATACCCTCTTCAGCCGCTTTGAACAGCCTTTGAGC
Source organism: Candidatus Methanophagales archaeon (assembly GCA_023131215.1). Lineage (GTDB taxonomy): Archaea > Halobacteriota > Syntropharchaeia > Alkanophagales > Methanospirareceae > JAGXOS01. The sequence goes on from JAGLZV010000132.1 coordinate 5,385, forward strand.
AACTTCCTTTGGAGTACAAGAAAATAAATTATTGACGCAGATTAACGCAGATTGACACAGATGAAAAGATCAATGCCGTTAAAAATAGCCTACTCACTAAATTGTGGAAAATCCCAAATCCCAAGCATCAAATCACAAACAAATTCAAATATCTAAATACAAAACAAACCCTTAGCAGCAGGTGTTTTGAACATTTGAATTTTGGTATTTGGTATTGTTTGATATTTGGGATTTAGAGTTTGGAATTTAAGTCCACCGGATATTGAGCAAATACGCATAACCCGTAGCTATACCTCCATAGACTGGAGCTGAATATATGCCTGCATACTTCCTTTCCAATCTCTCTTTACCTTCATTAGTTACAATTTTCTCTGTTTCTTTCGCAAGTTCTAAGGGGTCAAAAGGTTCAAACTCCGGCGTTAGATACCGTTGATATGCATCTTGCATCTTGCATCTTGCATCTTGTATCCTGTCTACTTTCTTTTTAAAAACTCCTTCACCATTTTTATCGCACACAAATCGCCGCAGATGGAACAAGCATCGCTTTCCGAAGGTCTGCTGTTTCTTATTCTTCGTGCTTCCTCGCTGTTTATAGCGATTTCCAACTGCCTTTTCCAATCCAGGTTCTTTCTTGCGTGCGCCATTTCGTCGTCCAGGAGTCTCGCCCTCTCTCTTTGCCCTTCCTTTACGAGATCTGCAGCATGCGCTGCTATTTTCGTTACTATCGTACCTTCTTTTATGTCGTCCACAGATGGCAATGCTAAATGCTCTGAAGGCGATACCATGCAAAGGAAATCAGCACCGTACATCCCTGCAACCGCTCCTCCAATCGAACTGACAAAGTGGTCGTATCCAGGTGCGATATCAGTAACGAGTGGTCCTAAGAGATACAGGGGTGCAAAATCAGTTATATGTTTTATCGTTTTCACTGATGCCTCTATTTCGTCCAGTGGGACATGCCCGGGACCTTCAACCATTGCCTGTACACCTTCTTCCCTGGCAAGCTTTACGAGCTCACCAAGAATAATGACTTCCATGTATTTCGCACGGTCGGAGGCATCGGAAATGCAGCCTGGACGCATACCATCACCCAGGCTGAGCGTTAAGTCATATTCTTTCGCTATTTCCAGAAGATAATCGTATTCTTCGTAAAACGGATTTTCTTGCTCGTTGTGAATCATCCATGCGACGAGAAAAGCGCCACCTCGACTGACAACGTCCAGGATGCGCTCGCTCCTCCTCAGCCTCTCCAGCGAATTCAGATTCACGCCTGCATGAATGGTAACAAAGTCAATGCCATCCTCTGCATGTTTCCTTACTGCATTGAACATGTCATCTGAACTCATGTCCACCACTGCCCTTACACCAGCCTTTTCTAAAGCCGCTTGATATATCGGCACCGTCCCGACTGGCACATTTACTTCTTTCAAAATCGTTCTTCGTATTTCATCGAGGTTGCCTCCAGTGGAGAGGTCCATTATTGTATCAGCACCGTATTTTACTGCAACCTTTGCCTTTTCCACCTCTTCCTCGAGGTTGACGTAATCCTTTGAAGTCCCTATGTTCACGTTCACCTTCGTGCTCATTCCTTCACCAATTGCTTTCAGCGCTATGTCTCTGTTCTCTGCCCCTAATGCTCTCTTTGCATTTCTCGGAATTACAACTCGACCTGTTTCGATGAGTCGTTTCAATTTGTTCAGGCTGAGCCCTTCAGCTAAAGAAACCTTCTCTAATTCCTTTTCTTCCCGGTTGATGGTGACAGGATTGGTGCTCATTTTATTTATCCTATTCTATTCTATTCTATTAATTAATTCAAAGCAATCTGTATAAACCTTTCCATCTAATCTTTTTATCCATTTTATTTTATTTTCACGATTTCCGGGATTTTTCCCCAGGTTGCGAGGACATCCTTGTATATTACAAGTGCACCTTCGATACCTTCCACGTGATTGATCGAATGGAATGCTTTTGAGATAGAATTGGCATCAGTTACAGAATTACAGAGTGCAGTAGCTCCGGCATCTGACAAAGATGCGCTATTGCTTATCACCGTTGCAGCATCTGCGTTTCCAAAGCTTATGGAATGCCCAACAGTCTCAGAGGATGTGCATATACCTAATAATGATGAAGATGGGCGTATCTTAAGTGCAATCCTGTTCGAGAAAGCACTCTCTCCCGCATATATGCCAACGAGCACATCTCTATTGTTTATCAATGCAACGTC
>JAGLZV010000133.1 GCA_023131215.1 Candidatus Methanophagales archaeon
TCTCTGGTATCTTATCCTTTTCTTCTATCGGGTAACTTTCGAGCGTTACGAGGAAATATGGATGCCAACGCACGAATCTTTCCAAATCCTTTCTACGTTTCTTTATTTCCTCTTTTGCGATTTCTATATGTCTCTTTTCGTCTGCCGTTATCCATGCAAAAGTCTCTTTTATCCTGAAACTCTCTTTCATCTCAATTATTTTATCTTTTCCTATATTTAAGGAATAAAATCTGTGTAAATCTGTGTAATCTCGTGGTCAACTCATGAAAGAGGAAGAAGTCTGCAGTAGGTTAAGAGAACTATTAAGAGATGCTGTAGAAAAAAACGCTGCGGATGCATTGCTGCTTTCCGGTGGATTAGACACGAGCATATTAGCTGCTGTTTCCGAAGAAGCGGGTAAAAAAAGGAAAGCTCTTACAGTCTCTATGGCTGGAAGTTCTGCCCCTGACCTTGAATATGCAAAAAAGATAGCTCAGAAGTTTCTTTATGAACACCATTTGATCCACATAACAGAAAACGAAGCATTAGAAAAAATACCAGAGGTGATAAAAGCGGTTGGAAGTTTTGATCCTGCTCTTCCCAATGATTTAGTAATCTACATAGCGTTAAAGGAGGCAAAAAATCTCGGAATAGGAAGCGTAATGACCGGAGATGGAGCAGACGAGCTCTTTGCTGGTTATTCCTATATGCACGGGCTCTCACACGAGGAGTTGAATAAGTACATAAGAAATATTTCAAAAATGATGTGTTTCTCCTCTAACAAGCTGGGAGACTTTCTCGGTGTGGAGATAAAACAGCCGTATCTTGATACCGGAATTGTTGACTTCGCTCTCGATATAAATCCAGGCTTGAAGGTAAAGGAAATAGAAGGGAGAAAATATGGAAAGTGGATATTGAGAAGGGCGTATGAAAAAGAATTGGGTGAGGTAGCCTGGAGAGCAAAAGAACCGATAGAGTTCGGTTCTGGAACAACAAAGCTACGGGATATTATCGCTTCGAAAATTTCGGATGCTGAGTTCGCTGAGAAGAAAAGAGAATACGAGATGGAATTCATGAATAAAGAGCATCTCTTCTTCTATGAGATATATAAAAAGGTTGTGGGTGAAGTTCCAAAGGCAACAGCGAAGATGAAGATAAAAACAAATGTATGTCCGCTATGCAAGGCGGAACTGCCAGAAAATCGCTTCCATTGCTACATTTGCGGGTTCTCTTATCCTATTAGTAGATATATTGAAGAAGCTCGTTAGATAGACGCACATGGTTCATTTTTTAGGAAGCTTTTGTGCGTGCTTTATTGCTTGCTGTGCGTGTTCCCATGCCTTCTTGTAGTGGTCGATAGCTTTGTCTGGCTTGCCTTTCGATACTTCTTCCGCTGCCTTGGTTAGTTCCTCCTTTGCCTTTGCTATCTCGTGGTCAACCTTATCCTGCTTCTTTGGATCGGTAACATTTGTGCTAATAGCGTCATTGAGTGCAGTTTCAGCGAGTAATTTGTCAGCTTTAACAAGCTTATCAATTACATTTGTGCCGACATCACAGCACTCTGGACATTTTATCATCCTATTTAGTGCCGTGACCTCTAGATCTCCGAACGCCATTCCAACGTCCAATGGCTGAGAACAAGATGTGTGGATCTTCTGGGTATCTGTAAGTGTTTCTGTTGCATTGTCATATATTTTTACCGTAGTTTCGGCTCCAAGCTTTCCTTTAGGTAGTGTAGTTCCATCAATGAAGATCGTGCCACCGGGTCTAACATTAGTGTAGCTAACAATCAGTTTGGAACCATCATATACTTCTATGTCCACAGTAACTATTCCATTGTACTTTAGCGTTAAGTTTGTGACCTCTTTACACTTGCATAAATCGTGCATTATATCCTTGACAGCCTTCTTCTCTTCGTCAAAGACCTTGTGACCATGCTTTGGATCTAAGTGTGATGCATCGATCCACAACGAATCCTCAAGTGATTTGTTGATATGCTTGATAGCTTTGTCAATATCTTTTTGAGCGTGTTTGTCAGTGGTATTGATAGCTTCTAATTCAGTTATTGCATCTTCTTTGATATCATAAGCAGCGAGCACAGTGATAATCGTGGAATCATTGCCTATTCCGCTATCGTCATCTATTACTGTCAGAGTTACGTTATAGACGCCCTTGTCATAATAGATGTGTGTTGGTGTTAATGTTCCTGTTGCGGTGTAGCCGTCACCAAAATTCCATTTTATGGTGTGAGTGTCTAACCATCCTGGGTCTGTAAAGCTTCCGTTAAAGTTCACTGTGTCACCAGCAAAAACTTCTTGATCCGGTCCTGCTTCTACTATTGGCGCTACATTTAGCACTGTTGCAGTTGTATTCTCTATATCTATTGCTCCAAAACTATCTGTTACCTTTAGACTCACATTTCCAAAGTAGTCATCGCGCCAAGTATGGTTTACTATTCCGTTATTCACAGTTGCATTAGTCTCGTAAATCCCATCTCCATCGATATCCCATTCCCAGCTGACTATGAAGTCATCGGGATCGCTGGAGCCACTCGCATTGAAGATTATTGCAGAGCCTTCGTAACCTGTGTAGGGTCCATCAGCATCCGCTACCGGTGGTCGGTTTGCGGTCACAGCAATAATGATGTAATCTATCTTGGTTTCGGTGTCTACATTCCCTTTGGCATCGGTAACCTTTAGAGATACGGTGTAAGTTCCTGGCTCAGTGTAATACCAGAACGGGTTTGCAAATAAGTTATCATCAATGCTCTCATCATTATTGAAGTCCCACTCGTAGGTGTAAGGAGGAAAACCTCCAGTAGTCTTGTCAGTGAACTTGATATCCTCAAATATCTTGGTCTCAGTGGGTGTAGCTGAGAAATCGACATTGAGCACAGGAACGACTGTGATGTAGCCTATTTTTGTCTCGGTGTCTGTGTTTCCCTCATCATCGGTTACGGTTAAGGATACAGTATAGGTTCCCGGCTCAGCATATTCCCAAGTTGGGTTTGGATCTGTGCTGTCAATGCTCCCATCATTATCAAAGTCCCACCCATAGGTATAGGGAGGATTGATGCCGGTAGTTAGATCGGTGAATTTGACATCCTCACAGACCTTAATCTCAGTGGGTTCAGCGCTGAATTCGGCATCTAATAAGCCCACTGCATCAAAATATTCGGCCCCCGAAGCCATAACAATCAGGGAATGACCACTAGGATCGGCATAAACTTCGTAAACAAGAGCGTGAATCCCTGACTTGGCGGTGGATAAGGTTCTCTCCATCTCCAGCTTGTTCTCCCCTTGGATGAAATCTCGGGGAATCTCGAATTCATCAATAAGCTCATCCTCAGGATCATAGATCTGGACTTTAAACACCCCAGATATGTCTCTATTTACCTCAACATTGGCTTCCATCCTCATGGTTTCTCCAAACTCATAACTCCATTTATCCAAGCTGAATTCTACTATTCTCGCCGAATAACCGATGACATCAAAAGGATAGGAAGAGGAGAAATCCCCAAAGGTGTAGTCAATGTAGTAGGTTCCTGACCTTAGCTCAGGTAAGGTAAAGCACAAAGTAGTGGATCCGCTCACCGTCCCTTCCCAGATGAAGTCAGGGGCTGTTATGGTTAAGGTGTCGGTCCTGGCGGGCTCTATGTAGATGGTTACATCCTCGCCACAGCTATAAACCTGTTTATCGGTGTGCACTGTTATGCCACCTTCCTCAGGGGGCTTGGGGTAAACATACATTGAGTTTATGTAAAGGGCTCTTCCCGAGGATTCGTAAACAGTGTAGAGCATCTTTGCCCCGGTGAACTCTTCGATGGGGATGTTGAAGGTTAGTTCTTTGGATTCCAGGCCGGCCAGGCTGAACTCTTGCACCTCATCGTATCCATTGAACTTCACCCTGGAATATAGCTCTAGATCAAAATCCCTTTCATTGGTGACTCCCAAGGTAAGTACAGCAGTTTCCCCCACCCCATACAAGTTCTTATCCAGGCTAGCTTCAACTGAAATCTTTACCCCTTGCACGAAGAAAGTGAATTCATCTCTCTTTCCATCCAGTTCATAAATCCCTTTGTAATTCTTTTCCTCTAAATCATCCGAGAGGGTAAAGGTGAAGCTTATCTCCTCTTCCTCGCCGGCTGCTATCCAGGTAGATTTAGTGTCCTCAAAGTCCGGCATGGATAATCTTACCGCAACTTCTCCTTCTATCCACCCAATATTTTTAACTACAAATGTCACTGTGACATCTTGTCCAATAATGAAATTCATATTTTCCGGGATAATCGAAGTCACAATAAATTCTGGAGGAGAGAGGACGTTAATCGTTACGTTTACTTCCTCAAATGGCGAGACATATTTCAAGAAATGTGATCCTTTGGTAAGGTTAAGTGAAACGCTATCTGTTATACTGTGGTCTTTTGGCACAAAGAAGCTTCTTGAAACGGTTTTGTCATCTATTGAAAAGGTAGCCTCAAACTCAGTATCTAGAAGCCCGGTGTTCTCTATGGTAAAGGGTATCTCTACCTCTCCCTCAAGGTAGATCGGCCCGGGTGTTATCTCTATTTCTGCATCCTCACCCATAATTATCTCTTTCTGAACTATCTTTTCCACATCTCCAGAGATAACTACCTGAAGGATGGTATCTTCGGTGATGCTCATAGTGGTCTCTATTAGTCGGGATTCTCTTGCTGGAAGTGTTACATCCCATGTCTCGTCTCCCATGGCTACACTTAAGGTGACATCTACATTTCCGATGTTCTCGATCAAGGTGCTGACATCAAAGGGAGCAAGACCAGCGACATCCGGTGCTATGATGGCGACATTCACACTGGGGTATTCTATCCTGATGAAATCAGTGATTGTTACTCCATCAACCGTCCCCTCAAGGATGAAGGAGCTATCCTGAGCAGTGGTGGTAGTAAATAAGTGGCTTTGCCCAACATCCAAACTAAAGCTTTCAGTGTATATCTCCACACCATTTACTTTTAATGACAGGGTATAATCACTCGTTATATCCGCGGCATTCGTTACTTCCCCAGTGATTGTTATCTCCTCCAACGGCTTATACACTGCCTTATCAGTCTCCAGTGTCAAATGTGTATCTTCTACAGCGATATAGAAATAAGCACTATCTTGAGCAATTGTCTGTGACGTCTCTGAGAACAGCGTGGAAACCAGCGTTAGCTTTCCTGTTGCATCCAAATCGACAATATCCACTGGTATATCTATTTCTGCCCCCTCAGCGAGGCTGTCTACCGGGATCTCTTGCTCCCAGATTATCGTCCCTCCTACCTCTGCCTCAGAGACATATCCGATGCCATAGAATGTTGCTACCTCCCTCGATCCTCCAGCTGGGACTGATACCGGATTCCACCATATCCCTATGGCGCTATCCGAGGTTATGGGGCAATCTGGATCAACTGGATACTCCCACAAAGTGTCGGAAATACCTGGCCAATAGGCTATGACGAATTTATCAGGATCGAAACCAACGCCTCTAAGTGTCCCATGAGCAATAACAGTGGGATCAGTTAATGAATCCATTGTTGTCCACCAGACAGGGACGTCAGCGCCAATGAATTCCAGCTCTTTTGTTACATCACCAACATCAGGTATAACAAATGGCGCTCCATCATTGTCAGCGAGCTGAGTATCTATCATCACCCTGATTCCTATATCCTTTGCCATCTCGCCTTCATTTTCCACAATGTGTTTAATCTGTAAGGCATCGGGATTACCAGTAGCAGAGTAAACAATGGTTAACCTTTGGGTTATGATGACATCATCAATCTTCCAAGTAGATACTATGGAGGAATCATCGAAGTGAGGTAAAGAAATAAATTCACCTCCTAAGGCCTCTTCTGTGCCATATCTGTAATCATTCCCATTTATCCTGATCGTGGTAAAGGATGACCAAGGGTCATAAGGGTGACCGTACATCAACTCTGCATAGTCATCACTCGCAATTTCAGGATCACCTCCGGTTGTGCCTACTGTGAATGTTCCCACCTCATCGTAATCGTAAGTATCTACCACTGCCTCTATAAAATCGTTAAATATCTTGAGACGGTCATAGAAGGATTCAGTGGTAACCTCAGGCGCTACCCGATACCTGCCGGAATAAATCTTAAGATCTAATGTGGCATTCTCGATCGCTCTGCCGGAATTCGTAACATGGGTGGAGGCATGGATGGTCTCATCGGTGAAATAAACCTCCTTATCCGTAGAGACCTCTAGGGAGGCGCGTACTCCGCTTATGGTGAGTGTTTTTGATAGCCGGGTTGTCCTGCCTGTGTTTTGGTCATTACATTGTGCCGTAAGGTAATAATTTCCACTTGTTGCTTGACCGGGGATTGAAAATTCAAGTGTCTTGCTTTCCCCTGCATGAATATCTTGCGGCGCTGGGTTCTCCTCTTCGTAAATTACGAGCCCGCGAGAATCCCGCAGTTGAAAGGAATAGTTAAAAGTGGTGTCAACACCACCAACATTTGACAGAATAGCGGTCAGGCTCTCCCCAGCGTTGTAGCTTGTTCTATCCATAGTCAGAACCAACTCCGATTGTGGTATGCAGAAATAGTATTCCTCTGTCCGGTTATCAAATTCAATGGTGAGGATAACCTCATGCCTGCCAGGGGTGATGTCCCCCGGGATGGTCAAATCATAGTGGATGGTTTCGGTTTGAGCCGGCTCTAAGGCGAAATCCCTAGGTTCGCTAACGCCCAGGTCTGGAATGGAGACATCGATTCTGGAACTCCAAGGAGCTGCGCCGACATTGCTTACCTCCAGATCTATGCCCATGTTCTCTCTTGCTCGATACGCCTTATCTAGATGGTCAAACTTCACATTCACAATATATGGTCTGACCACCTCAAAATGTGTTGAATCAGAACCGACCTTATTTGCATTTACGTATGCCTCTGCCGTTACCGAATAGATGCCGAGCTTTGCATCGGCAGGCAAATGAAAGTTGACCGTTTCCTCCTGAGAGCCAGGGGTAATAGTCATAGCAAGAGTATCTTCGAAAACCTTGCTCTGCTCTGGATCCAGCACCCTGACCACTCTGGTGAAACTATAAGGAAAACTACGCTGGTTTACAAGGTCTAAATGTATGGAGACGTCCTCACCAGGATAATACTTCTCCTTGTCCGTTGTTAAACTAACGGAAATCTTAGGATAGAGTACATTGACCGCTCTGCGAGTATAGCCTAAGCGAGTGCCATCCGCGGAGAAGGAGGCATAAATTATGAGCTGGTTGTGGGAAAGACGAACATCGGTGCCAACATGAACACTGTGCGTGATGGAAGCCGCTCCATTTGCCGGTACATCTAAAGTCCCTTCTACATTTTGCTCCGAAAGTACAGTTCGCAAGCTCCAGTCCTTGTAGTAGGCGCGATACGAAATATTTCTGTCCGTGTCCCCGTGATTATAGATATTGATGGTGAAAGGAACTTCGCTGCCATAGGCAAAATCTTCCCCGGAAGTGGTTATAGTAAAGGTTATATCGGCTCCTTGATAGATAAAGCCGTCAGGATTCTCTCCATATTTGCTTACAGCAAACCTCCCATCGCCAGATTCGATTACAATGTCACCGATGTTGAAGATATCATAATGTAAAGACCAGATGCCTAACTTTGAAGGTTCTGTAACGGTAAAATTGACCTCTGTCACCCCTTCTGAGGGGAAGTCGGATTTAGTTTCTTCTCTGATAACATTTCCATCAGGGTCTTTAAGAACAAAATCGACCTTGTAATAGGATTCAGATGCGTCCATGAGGACAAATCTACTTCTTTCTTCTGCGATGGGTGTTTCATCACTATATAGCCCACAAAAGACCCTCCAGAGCCCTTTCTTTGAAGAGGTGTTTGTTTCATAGGTGAAATCAATAGTCTTGGTCTCATACGGAGGTATTTCATCGGATACCTCCACGAAATCCTCTTCGAAGTCTGGATCCAATACTACAAATATGATATTTGCTGTTAAGTCAGAGGGATTGGTTACCTCAAAGGAAAGGTTAACAGTATCACCGGGTTCATGTCGTGGATATTCCGGTGGGATGATAGTCAAATCAGTTAAGTCCACAGAGATATCAAAGGTATTGCCGGTCCCATGAGTTGGAATTTTCTTTGGATCTTTAGCCCAAGCAATCATATCTCTAACAATTCTCTTTCCATCGCCTGTTGCTGCATGATGGCTATAAGCCCAATCGGTATATATGGTGGTTGCAATTACCGTTCCTTCTCCATGCTCATAAAACAGCATTGCCGGCATGCCGTTCTTCGTTCTGGTAAGTAAAATAGTAGCGTTCTCTGGATACTTTGTGAAATAGCCGTCAACATTAGCATCACAGATTACAGTATCCTGACCAGACAGGATCGGATGATAAGTATTTATACCAACAGAACGATAATGACAGCTCTGGTCTTCCAGCCAGCCATAACCACCTAAATCTCCAGGTGCTGCATCAAATTCGTAGCCGTGCTGCTGAGAGAAAACAATTAGCGTGCCCCCATTACTCACATACTGTTCCAGTTTGGATTTAAATGATGGCAATGAATTTAAGCCTAAGAGTCCTCCAGAGGGAATAATAAAGACGGGATATTCTTTTAGCTCCTCCAGAGGAACATCGATGTCTACCCAATTGCCAGATTCATTTAAATTGTCCAGGAGCCTTAAGAGGCAAGGAGCGAATCCGTTTGAAAGCACACCTATTTTCGGGTCTGATCCCAAATTATTAGAATAGCAAGAATAACAGCCTACTGTAGAGACATCATAACTGTCATCAGGCTTATCACATGCAGGATTACGTATCTGCTCAGGATTGCCATTCCTACAAACCCACTCATAGCATTCAGTACCTCTCCATTCTCTTTTACCTACTTCCGCACATTTACACGAAGCATCCTTTGGCTTAAGCCTAAAGTTTTCAGGAGGGGACCACCGCCTCTCAATTGTCCCGAGATCAATACATACATCGTCACATTTCGCCGACTTATAATAGGCGTGAAGCTTCTCTATAGTCTTTAATCTAAAATCAACACCTGTCCACTCAAATAGTTGCTCAATTCTTTTTTCCGTCTGTTCCGGGCCATCGGTGGCCAATGCATGCATTTTACCTTTATCCCAAGCATGAGTGGAATAGATTTGTCCTACTCTTTGTAAGAAAAACTTCCACTGCTCGCAAGCATAGGAGGGATTATATCCTTCTTCCTTCTTACATTTTTTGAGCTCATCCTCAAAGTTAACGAGATTATGGGTAAGTACCATTGTTCCCACAAAATATTCCATTGCATAGGTATAACACTCATCGCTAGTCACTAGCAAATGCCTCTCATACCATCCACCTTGTATATCAACTATGGCATGTATCAACTCATGCCATAAAGTTATGCGCGTCTCGAGTGGTCCGTCTGGGTTATTTTCAACCCAATCCAAAGTTGGCGCATCCCTAAGAACTATATCGTCCCAATGACCTGGGACATTGTTGTAATATGCAGCATCAGGCTTTGTCGCCCTTCTATCCAAAGTTTTTGGATCAATAGAAATTTCTATAGCTTTTAGCGCAGCTTCAGCCTTTTTTATATCTCCAAAGCTTAGGAAATTAGCAAAGCAATAACCCTGTTTTTTCCATTCGTCCATCTTGCCAAACAGTTCTGAAAGCCTATCTTTATACAGCTTTTTTAGCTGTTCTTGGGTATAAACAGTTATTTCGTAAGGTTCACTTTCTTTACTTTTCCCATCGAAGTCTGTAACTTTTACCGAAATTTTATGAGTCCCCGAAGAAGGGGGCTCGGGGCCTCCAAAAAAATAGAAGTCAAAAGGGTGCCAGGGTACAGTAGTGCCATCGTGTTTCCACTCATAACTAACAGGCTCTTTCCAATCACCAGAAATGTTGGCGGTGAGCTTAAAACTCCACACATCACCTTGAGCATAGCTATGTATAGGGGGATCGGCTTCTATCCATACCTTGTGTTGTTCTTCAGCCGAGGCTTCAGATACATTCTCAGCCGATACTGCGCCGGCAAAAATAGAGCAAAGCATCAGCGCAATGAAGGCGAGCGATACCAATTTCTGCGAAGCATTTTTCCGTAAACGCTTTTTATAAAAGGGTTTTAGTTCAGACTTATTCATCCTCCCCATCTTCTTATCCCCTCCGCTGAGATTTTATCTGAGTTTAAAGAAACATTAAAAGTTAAGATATACGCATTATTTAAAACTTCCGATTTTTTTGATATTTGCCTCAAAAACTCCTCTCAGCTCTCCTTCAATCTCCTCGCAAACAGCTCCCTTTTATCCGACCCCTTTTCTACACATAAATCTCGAAGCAAAAAGTAAAAGATTTATCTTTTTTATTTTTCTATAAATTGTTTTATTTTATATCTCTTTTATGTTATTATTTTTCCATGCATCCACTTGCTTATAAACACCTGAAAAAGGTATTGGAGGATAAGAAGCTCGTAGGACCTGACGAAACGTGTGAATATTATCCATGCCATTTTGAAGGTCAGGATTGCACGTGGTGTTTCTGCCCTTTTTATCCCTGCGAAGACGAGCAAACCGGTGGTGAATGGGTGAAGACGAAGGAAGGAGGGCGTATTTGGGGTTGTTCATATTGTTACTGGGTGCATAAACCGGAAGTTGCAAAGGAATTACTTGAGGAGTTCAAGAAGTTTGGAATAGACGATGTTGAAGATATTGAAAAAAGAAAGGAAGAAGTAAAGGAAATATTTTCAATTTTAAAATCAAAAATACAAAAAAAAATGAATTTGCTCGTAGACCAGATCGTTATTTTCGCAATTGCTATACTTATAGACCTGACCATTGGCGACCCACCGGAGAGATTGGAAAAATTTTATCCCATTGTGTGGATAAGCCGGTTGATGAGTTTCTTTGACGGGATAACGAGAAGGGGATATGCGAGGAGAGAAAAAATTCTTGGTGCGGTGTATGCGCTGCTTACAATTTCTATTTTCTCCTTACCTTGTTTATTACTTCTCCTTATACATTCTGAACTTCTATACATTGTTTTAGGCTCGCTTATTTTCAAGATGACCTTCACGATAAAAGGATTGGAAAGATACGGGAGAAGAGCGATGGAAGCGGAGAACTTGGAAGTGAAGAAAGAAGCGGTAGGAAAGATAGTCAGCAGAGAAGTGGCGGATTTGGATATGGAACATCTCGACTCCGCAACCATAGAATCGGTGGCTGAGAACACGACTGATTCCGTCATAGCCCCTTTCTTCTATTTCGCTTTATTCGGCGTTTTTGGTGCTATGGTTTATCGAGTGATAAATACGTTAGATGCGGTTGTTGGGTATAAAAACAGGAGATACGAGCATTTCGGCTGTTTTTCTGCGAAAGCGGATGATGTGATGAATTACATACCGGAAAGAATTGCATCGGGATTAATATTACTGGCAAGTAACACAAGGTTGAGGAGTTTCAGAAAAACTGTGAATGGAACTGAAAGAGTTCATTTGACAGTAGTTGCGATGAGTCATGCCTTAAATGTGAAGCTGGAGAAAATCGGGCATTACTCGGTGGGAGAAGATTTTGAAGATGCAAGTGCGGAGCACATAGCAAGAGCACTAAGAATAGTGAAAAGAAGCACAATTCTTTTCGCTTTTGTTTGCCTCGTGGTTATGGTAGTTCTTTATTCACAACCTTTCTTTTGAAAAGAAAGCTTTACCAACAACTTTTTTACCTTCGGTAAAAACCTTGACTAAAAACATTCTCTTTGTTTTTCTTTTAGCACAAACCTTTTCTTAGAAAGAAAAGCTTTACCAAACAAACTTTCTTTCAGAAAGAAAGTTTGATCAAA
>JAGLZV010000134.1 GCA_023131215.1 Candidatus Methanophagales archaeon
TTTGCATCATAAACGTCTTTTCTTTGTCCTGTGCGCGACCAGATCGTTCTGCAATCTTTGTCGTTCTCAGCTCTTCCACTATCTCATCTATCGTCTTTGCTTCTGAATCTATTGGAGATGTGCACGGTTCACATCCTAAGCTTCTATATCGTGTTCCATCGTTAGCAAAATACATTTGATTCACCGGAATATTATTCTCTCTCTTTATGTATTCCCAGACATCCAACTCACGCCAGTGCAGAATTGGATGCACTCTTGTGTGGATGTGGAGGGTCTCATCAGTTTCGCTTTGACCTTTACCTTGGGCTTGATATTGGTCCCACATTTCCAACGGCTGGTCCCTGTAATTCCATCTGAACTCTTTATCTCTAGGTGAAAAGACACGTTCCTTCGCTCTTATCCCATGTTCGTCCCTCCTTATTGCTAAAAGCAGTGCATCAAACCCCTGCTTATCGAGACATTTCATCAATGCTTCCGTTTTAAGAGCGGTGCAGCACTCGAATTTGCCATCCTTCGGTCCAACTCCAGCTTTCATTGCCTCTTCGTTCCTCGCTATTATCAAATCCAATCCCCATTCTTCTGCAATTCTATCCCTGAACTCATACATCTGCTTGAACTTGTAACCCGTATCTATATGGATTACTGGAAAAGGTATTTTACCAAAGAAGGCTTTTCTGCACAGTGCGAGAGCAGTTGTGCTGTCTTTTCCCATGCTCCACAGAATTGCCGGGTTCTCGAACTCCGCGTATGCTTCCCTTATTATATATATGCTCTTATTTTCCAGTTCTTTCAGTCCCATTCTCTTCTCATCACCTCCAACATACTTATAAACTTCCTACCATAACAATTCCCGCAAAGGCGAGAATTAGAATCGCTAACCAAAAATAAAACCAGAGCATATTGATACCTGGATTTGTGGCACGACCCCACGCCGTTAGTTCCCACGCACGCTCATGAAGCACATACAGAACCACTCTAATCGCATGAAAGACAAAAGTAATTAAACTCGCTTCAACCCAACTTCCGGTAATGAAGTAGGAGAGCAAAATTAAAATTACAATTCCGAGAACACGCCATGTGAACGATTTTGTCCAACTGCGAACCCACGAATCCGTCTTTGCATTCTTGTTATTGACCATTTGTGCTTACTCCAAGTAACCCAAAGCTCTCAATCTCTTTTTCACCTCTTCTTCCTCCTCTTCGCTAAAAGTAGGTTCTTCTTCCTCGCTCTCCTCTTCTCCTCCGAGCACTTCCTCTAGAACGAATGTAACATATTCCTCCGCAGACCGGAATTCCGTAGCATGCACTCTCTCTTCTATTCTACCATGAAGCTCAGCCGGTAAAAACACGGCTTTTTCCCCTTCTTTTCCCTTTTCTTCTTTCATAAATAACCAAGCCTCCTCAATCTTTCTCTTATCGCTTTTACCTCTTCTTCCGTTAGCGTGTCTTCTTCTTTTATCTTACCGCTTGACGCTAAACTCCGCATCACAAAAACGATAAATTCGGTAACGCTGGAGAATCCAGTACCCTCTATCATCACCCGCAGCTTTTCATACAGCTCCCGCGGTATTTTGATAGTAACCTTGTCGGTCATTTACACTCTAATTATAGTAATATTTGAGTATATAAAACCTTCGAAAAACTACACTTTTTTATAGGAGAGTGCTTTCTATCCTTTCCATCCCCTCTAAAATATCTTCTATTGATGCCGCAAACGAAAACCTCACGTAATCCTTTCCCGCGAGCCCAAATGCCGAACCCGGTGTAACAACAATATATGCTTCTTTTAGCAATCGCTCCGTGAATTCTATATCGTTTCCGTGATTTGACGTGCTTACGAAGGCATAAAAAGCACCTTCAGGGTTCAAGCACTGCAGTCCTACCTCGTTTAGCTGCTTCACAATAACATCTCTTCTTCTTTTGAACTCCTTCACCATCTCCTTTACGCAGTCCTGTGGGTTTCTAAGCGCAGTTAAAGCGGCAAATTGTGAAATAGACGGTGCACAGGTAACCGAATGCTGCTGTACTTTTAGCATTCCTTTCATTATCTCTGCCGGTGCAACCGCATACCCTATCCGCCAGCCAGTCATTGCGTACGTCTTCGAAAAACCATTTATGATGACTGTTCTCTCCTGCATATCGCTAAAAGAAGCAATGCTCACGTGCCTTTGCCCATATATTATCTTCTCATATATCTCGTCAGATAACACGAGAAGGTCATGGTCAACTGCGAATTCCGCAATTTCTTTCAACTCGTTGTCGCTGAGAACATACCCGACTGGATTATTGGGACTGTTTATTATTATCATTTTCGTGTTTTTTGATGCTGCAGACTTCAGCGATTCGTATTCCATGCCCTCTTCCAGCCTTTTCACCCATTTTGGTTCCCCTCCTGCTATTTTCACCGCGGATTCAAACGTAACCCACGCGGGGTCAAGCAAAATTACCTCGTCTCCTTCATCTAAAACGGTCATCATCAGCTCGTATATTGCCTGTTTCGCACCCGGCGTCACTATCACATTCTCCATAGACGCATCCACCTTATTCTCTTCTCTTATCTTCTCCGCTATCTCCTCTCTTAACTCATCAATGCCTGCACTGCTTGTATAGTGTGTATATCCAAGGTCTAAAGCG
>JAGLZV010000135.1 GCA_023131215.1 Candidatus Methanophagales archaeon
GGGAAATCTATTTCTACGCCTTCTGCTCGAACCGCCATCTTCGCCGCTGTTACATACACGTTCCCGGGTCCAACTATTTTTTGCACTTTTGGGATAGTCGCAGTGCCAAAAGCGAGAGCTGCTATCGCCTGTGCACCACCCACTTTAAATATTCTCGTCGCTCCTGCGAGTTCAGCAGCAACTAACGTGAGAGTGTCCACATTCCCATCCTTCCCCGGCGGTGTGCATACCACTATCTCTCTTACACCCGCTATCTTAGCGGGAATCACGCACATCAAAGCGGTACTGAAATATGATGCCGGAACATAAGCACCAACCATGTCAAAAGGAACATACTTATCGTCAATAGAAATCCCCTCGCCGAACTCTTCTATCCCTGCTCGCCTCTTCTGCCGGTAATGGAAATTTCTTATCGCCTCGGATACTTCTTCGATATACCCCCGCGTATTTTCAGCCACGCTCCTCTTTGCATCTTCAATCTCTTTCGGCTTTACTACCATTTCCTCTTCTTTCAGCTTTATGCCATCAAATTTTTCGGTGTATTCCAGCAGTGCCTCATCTCCTCTGTTCTTTACCTCTGCGATTATTTCTTTTACCAGAGGCATAACTGCCGCTATATCAAGCGTTCTGTTGAAAAAATCCTTGTTTCCATACATCTCTTTTAGCTTCTTTATCATCTTCCTCTGTTCCTTTTAAATACAAAATGTTTATTTTATTTTACGCTAAACAAAATAATGGGAAGGATAATTAAAGATGACAAATTCAATGGAGAAGGAAGCAGGCATCGACCTCAGTATTCCAATCCCTGAAGGTGTGAACGTCACAATAAATGGGAGAACAGTGAAGGTGGAAGGTCCAAAAGGAGCGATAGAGCGAGAATTATGGCATCCAGGGCTGCATATTCAGGTGGAGAAGAAAGATAACGGCAACGAGATTGTTGTAAAAGCCGATTCTGCAAGGAAGAAGATAAGAGCAATGGCGGGAACTTACGCATCTCATCTCAAGAATATGATTACAGGTGTGGAAGAAGGTTTTTTTTATAAGCTGAAAGTTGTCCATGCTCATTTTCCAATGCAAGTCGCGATAACAAAAGAGGGCGGTAGCGTATCGGTTTCAAATTTCTTGGGCGAAAGAAAGCCGAGGATAGCAAAAGTCGAAACAGGTGTGAAGGTGGAAATAAAGGGTAAAGGTGAAGAGATAGTAGTTTCTGGCCTAAATAAGGAGGCAGTTGGGCAGACTGCGGCGAATATAGAACAAACGACGAGGATAAAGGGTTACGACCCCAGGGTCTTTCAAGATGGTATTTATCTGGTAGAAAAAGGCGTGGGCACAGGCGTATAAAAAAAACCTTTTCTTTTATAATACTTTCTTTTCTGTTTAGAGATTAGACGAGTTATGCCAGAGATAATAGAGGGGGTAAGCCCCACGAGAATGGAACTGTTGAGGTTGCGAAGAAGAGAGAAGTTAGCGGAGAAGGGGCATGATTTGCTGCGTGAGAAAAGAGATGCGCTTATTGCTGAATTCTTAGATGTGGTGAGTGAAGTAAGGGGTGCGAGGAAGGAAGTGGAGGATAAGTCAAAAGAGGCTTTTGATTTTTTAATCGTTGCTCAGGCAGGGTTAGGCGTTGAGCAGGTAAGGCAGTTATCTTTGATGACATCACAGGAAATCCCACTGGATTTCTCTTCACGCAGCATAATGGGTGTGCATGTACCAATCCTGGAATTGGAAAATGAATTAGCAAGGAAAGTTACAGAGCGAGGATACGGTTTTATGGATTCTTCAGCCGCGTTGGACAGGAGTGCGAAAAGCTTTGAAGAAACGTTGGAAAAGATAATAAAACTTGCAGAGCTGGAGGAGGCGGTGAGGAATCTCGCTGGTGAAGTGGAGAAGACAAAAAGGAGAGTTAATGCACTCGAATATATAATGATTCCAAGATTGAAGGCGACGAGGAAATACATACAGATGCGATTGGAGGAGATGGAACGCGAGAACTTCACAAGATTAAAGAAGATAAAGGCGATATTGGAAAGGAGGGAGAGGTAATACGTAATTGCTCAAAATCTTGTGGATTTTAGCAATTGATTGCAAAATGCAAAGAGCAAATTGTAAATTGTAAAATATAAAATATGAGTGAAGAAGAGAAATTTTGAGCAGATACGGAACTATCAACGAATACTCTCAATTTTAACCCTCTCAATCTCCGCGGCAACTTTTTCTTGCTGAATTTTGTCCTCAGCCAAATGCTCTCTGAGAGATTTTATTAGTCCCTGTTCGCTGAGTAATCCCATCTCAATCCCGAAGTTCAATATTGCCCCTTCGAATCGCTTCGCTTTTTGTTTCTGCTATTCCCTACTCCACCATTTTGTCGAGTATCTCTTCTGGAATCCCACGGAACTTTACTGTTACGGAACTCATTTCATCATAACAATTCAAAAAACTCCTCAACACTTATTTCAGCATCTCTTAAAAGTTTTCTCAACAACCCCTTGCCAAGCACTTTGTGTTTAGGAATCGTTAAAGGTTTTTTACTTTCGTCAGATTTGTGCCGCATACGTATATGACTACCTTTTTGCCTCACAACCTCATAACCAAGCTTTTCAAAACATTTAACCGCTTCTTTACCAGAGATAACAGGCAGTTTTATCATACCTCTACTGGCACGACATGGTAGCTGAACTCTTGAATTGCATCAAGCTGTTCCACAATTTCTTCTTTCTGTTCCTCAAGACACAGTTCAATCACTTCGTGTATGTTTTTCAATGCTTCATCCAATGTTTTCCCCTGCGTATAACATCCCTGAAGAAGTGGGCATTCTACCACGTAAAAACCATCTTCATCTTTTTCCACTAAAACTGGAAGATAAATTTTTTTAGCCCCTGCCATTTTGATCATCAACAAATAATATTATTCTACACTCACTTAAATATCCTCACTTAACTTTAGGGTTATGTTGGCTTTTTAGTTAGCCTTTTGGATGTTTTAAGTTTCAACTATGTCGCTGAGCCAAACCTTCCATTCCGCTTTGAAAGATTGTCTCATAATTAGATATTTTGCGAAAATGAATGCTTATTTTTGGTTATAAACCCCTATCTTAGCTTCTTTTTGTTGAGATTTTGAATTGTGAGATAGCCTCTTCAATCTTTCTGGACCCTAATAAGATTATCCGATTTAGTGGAAAAATCTTATCTTAATTCAAAATGATTAACATAATTAATGTCGTCCAATCTTGTGCAAACTCAATTAACAGAAGATAAAGGTGCAGTCAAAGCAGTTGCTATCTATAAAGCTGTTTTGGAAGGTAAACGTAAAAAGTTCCCATATGGATTCTTTAAAGAAGAACAGAGGTTAGACAATGCCAGCAAGATTACAAAATATTTAGTCGAAGTCGTTCTTAAAATACCTCCTGATAAAATACCTGAAAGGGTATCTGTAAGAACATTTAAGGATAATAATCTATGGGGAATGCTTGTAGCAATTTTTAATGGTTCCCCGTATCTCGCAATTAACAATGCTTATCCAGGGATGTTCAAGAAGTGGGAATTCAAACAACAAGAGATGTGGCAAGGAGAAAAAGGTTTAAGACTTGCAAAAGAAGCAACGAAATGGATGATAGAAGAGAAAGAGAGGATACCTTTTCATGAAATACCACAAAAAGTGTCACAAAAAATGTTTAGGGATAATGATTTATGGGGGATGCTCACAGCAATTTTTAATAGTTCTCCCTATCTTGCCATTGATAATGCGTATCCAGGGGAGTTCAAGGAATGGGAATTCACACGACAGGGGATGTGGCAGGGAGAAGAAGGTTTAAAGCTTGCAAAAGAAGCAACGAAATGGATAATAGAAGAGAAAGAGAAGATACCCTTTCACGAAATACCTCTAAAGGTATCTCAAAGAACATTTAAGGATAATGGATTATCCGGAATGCTTACACATGCTTTTAATAGTTCTCCCTATCTTGCCATTGATAATGCGTATCCCAGAAGGTTCAAGGAATGGGAATTCAAACAACAGGGAATGTGGCAAGGAGAAGAAGGTTTAAAACTTGCGAAAGAAGCAACAAAATGGATGATGGAAGAGAAGGAAAAGATACCGTTACATGAAATACCACAAAAGGTAACTGCAAAAATGTTTGCGGATAATGGCTTATCAGGAATGCTTTCAAATGCTTTTACTAATTCTCCTTATCATGCTATTGATAATGCTTATCCCGGGGAGTTCAAGAAGTGGGAATTCACACAGCAAGGGATGTGGAAAGGAGAAGACGGTTTAAAACTTGCGAAAGAAGCGACGAAATGGGTGATAGAAAAGAAGGAGAAGATACCGTTCCATGAAATACCTCAAAAGGTATCTCAAAGAACATTTACGGATAACGGATTAGCTGGAATGCTTTCAAATGCTTTCAATAGTTCCCCTTATCTTGCTGTTGATAATGCTTATCTTGGTAAGTTTAATATAGAAGATTTTCAGAACGAACGCACGAAAGCATTAAAATATTACCAAAAAATCGGGATCAAGACCCAAAAGGCATTTGTCGAGTATATCTCTAATTACTGTAAAGCTCATGATCTCAAGTTTAAATATGAAACAAAAGCGGGTTCTGGTCGGATTGAATTTTGGTGTGAAGGCAACAAAGTCACGGTGATAGATATTACGAGAGCGACTACAAAATCCTCAATAATAAGTAAATGGCGAAAGCGTGATTATCACGAAGACCCAAGAATAGATAATGTCTGGATAGTGGTAAATTCTGATGCGTTTTCTATTAGAGAGTATGCTGAGTTCAATCGCAACTGCCCGGACAACATGAGAGTATTTCACATATTGGAGTTATTCGACGAATTAGGCGAACAACCAGAACGTGAATTACGTCTTAAGCTCGAAGCATATAGTATATGTCGCTTGCATAAGAAAGACTATGTGAGACTGATTTATCGACATGCCTTAGAAGAGGGTAAAGAGCACATAACTGAAGAAGACATGCAGACTTTTCTAACTGATTTTCAAGACGAAATTCAACCTTTTGAAATACGAAATTTTGAGCGATTTTTTGGTAAAGGTAAAATCATAGACAGAGAAAATGGTATGACTAAACCTCTTGGCAAATAGGAGTTTATATAAGGGAGTACGATCTACGTTATAAAAAGCCCTATCTGCGCCATATAATTTTAAATCCGTGTTCAATTATGTGAGAATCTTCTTAAGCAATAAGTATTAGATTCAATACTGCAATGATTGCCCATAAACCAGCGCCAATTCTTGGTATCCAATAATAAAGGAATCCTAAAGGCCCATTATAAACAGAGGGATCATCTTTTGATGCAACTATCATAAGAACTGCAATTATGGCTACGATTCCAAAAATAAACAAGGAATCATCGGTATTTACAAAGTTTATAACGCCTTTACGAATTAATCCATGACAACCAATAAAACTCGAGAACCAGCCGCTAATGGCCGCACTTCTTAAATCACCTATTCCCCTCATTTTTTTAACAAGATACAAAGCAATTACCCATGATATTACCCCACCCAAAGCCCAAAGATCAATTGAAACCATGTTCTACCCTCCTTGCATGCACAGCCACATACCCCATACTTAAGTGCTTGAATCTATAACATAAAAAGTTTAGGTATAGGATTTGGACGTATGCCTCTCGTGACGATAGTCCTTTCTTGTCCCTCTCCCTATCCCTCGCTTTCATTAGCCCCTATCCTTTTAAGACAAATATTGATTTTAAAAGTCAGTCATCACCCTGTACTGGTCTATCTCCTAAAAATCAGTCGTAACTCGGAACTGGTCTACCTCTTCTACGCCCATCCTCT
>JAGLZV010000136.1 GCA_023131215.1 Candidatus Methanophagales archaeon
GAATCGTATAGGGAGAAGTTTACGGGGGTTAATTGTTATGGTAAAAAGGTGAAGGCATGAAGGAATGATTATTTCAGCTTTTTGCCCTTTATAGGTTTTTTCGTCAACGTTTTATACATAAAAGAAGTTGCTGAATGCGCGGAGCGAGACAAGAAGCTAAACTGCTCTGAGCTCCGAGACGGAATCAATTAAAAGTATAAAGCCCCTCTCCGATATATTTTTATATTATGTTACAAATCTATTTAGTATGGGATTAAATGAGGATCTTTTAGAAGAGCTTAAAAAGAGGGAATATACAGAAGAACAAATAGAAAGATATTTTTCTTTGATTAAATATGTATATATCGGTCAAAATATAAGAAACGAGGGTATTTTACAATCTGATGAGAAGCTTAAGGAAAACAAACAAATTGTTGATACGCTTTTAAAAGATGGCTTGATTGTTGAACAAAAATGGTATAGATTAAAATTATTTTTGCTTTCAAATCAAGGCATACAGGTAGGAGAGACCCTAATAGCCGATGAAATTAGGGACAAAAAGGAAGCCATAAAAAGTGAGTTAGAGAACTATCCACAGTTACTTGTCGGATTCTTAGTGAATCACTTTGTTTCATATTCACTTGCATTCGATCTAGAAGACATAGAGGTCTTTGATTGGAGAGATTTAATTTTAAACGATGATCGAGTAAAAGATAGGACATTAAAAATTTTTGATTTATTGAAAGAAAATGGATTAGCTATTATTACAAATGATTATGTTTCTACAAGGGGTGGGGAAAAAAGAGAAAAAAAATATGTTATTTGTTCAGAAGTAAGGAAACTCCTCCAAAATTTTTATTCAATAGGTGGATTAAGTTCTAAAGATATTCTGGATTGTAAAGTTGCATATATTATATCAGAAAATCTACAATATAGTAGAAAAGGAGATGCTTTTTCTATAAGCTTAGACGAACTAAAAAAGACAGGTGATTTTAATTCAGCATATAGTCTTCTTAAAGATGACTTAAATAAATACCAAGAAGGAGGTTTTGTAAATGTAACTTATAATATAGAAGGTGATGCGAGAATTTTTATTGTAAACAAGGATGAATTTGAAGAGGCGATTACCTATAGCAGTAATAATAAAATTGATAAATTATTAGGAGTAAGTTGGGAAACTTTTGAAGAAGAACCCGAGGAGGAACTAACTTATGAACAAATTATAGACAAAAATAAAGACATTGTTTTGGAGTTAATTGAAAATAAAAGGAGATTGTATCTTTTAACAGCCCAACTTTCACATGGGAAAAGTATGTTTAATTCAAATCCCAATACTGAATTATTTGGTTTGAAACTTATTGATCCAATATATGACGAAAATGGATTAAGAGATTTTATAATTAATTTACATCAATTAGTGATAGAATCTTCAGCAAATCAAATCTTAAAATTTATAAAAAATGAAGACTTTTGGAACAGCAAAAGAGAAGAAAATAATGAAATCTCACCTAAAGAATTCATTGAAATAGTAGAAGAAGCTGATGAAGAAAAAATGCAGTTGTTTGAAGATTCAAGAGAAATATTAAACAATCTTCATAATTTAAGAAATCATTATTCTCATTTGCAAGATTCAAAAAGATTTTATGAATCAGGTATGATTTTTAAGAAGTTAATTAACATTGAATTTCCAACAACTGATGAAGAATTTTTTGACGCTCAAACTGTACTATTGGAAAAAACTAGAGATGCTTTGGATAACTTATATGAAGTATTTATAAATGTAACACGTAATAGGAAATTGGAAAAGGGCGATAAAACTATTTATTCTTGATTGTCAATGAGCGAAATTGAATTTAACTATGGTATATCCGACATCAAGCGGTATATCCCTCCACATTGGTATCATAGCATACGCGAAGAAATTGTTAAGCACAAAGTTGATAGTAAGGCTAAGCGGCAAAGCTTATTTCATCTTCGCTTTTTTCGGTCTTTATCATAATGTCAACCTTACCAATTAGGAAGCGATGGATTTGGGCTTGCCATCTTTTGCATATAAAGCTGTCTGCATGCATTGGAAAAATCTTCAAAGTATCTTTCAATTACAAAATAATACTCCCCTGTTGGTTTTTTGCCTATCCCAAGCGTTTCATCGTTTCTCAGCATTGCTATGTCACAATTATGCTTAACAAAGTACTCATGAGCCAATCCACATCTAAAAACATGATAAACATCAACTGTTTGATTAAAAGTTTTGTAATCTGCACCCATTAAGTCGAGAAAAGCATCAAAGCTACGTTGTAGAGGACGAATTCTAAAACTTCCTAATACGATCCCTCCCATAAATTCTGTATAACATAACAATCCAAGCGCACAAAGAAAATTGCCTGCTCTCTTATTTGAGCGGGCTAAATCAATTTCTCTCTGAATATCAGAAAACATCCAATCGAACACATATTTTTCAAAGAAATTTTTGACATCTTGCTTGCTCATAAGACATCAACCTCGGTATTTAGTATCATAGCTATAAGGTATAAAAGCTTTTTCTATTACGCCATTACCAAAGGAATTGTTAAGGCTAAAAGGCACATCGGCATTAAATATGCCTTAAATTGCTTATAGCAAATTGGAACGCTTACGGAGAAGACCAAAAAACCTTCTACTTTTTGGATGAGCAGAATGATCCGCAAACACCGCGTTAAATTTTTCTTTGGTAAAGCTTTCTTATAAGCCCTTACAGGGCTTGCGGGGTTGTGGGGCGGAGCCCCACATAAAGAAAGGTTTTTTACCGCATCAACCGCCCGAATAAGCTGTTCAGCCCTTTCCTGCGCCGTTTAGCCATCATCTCTTCCCACTCTTCCACTGCTTTTGCCTCTTTGTCGCCTGTATAACCTGCTTCAGATTTTTCCTTTAATCTTTCCAGCTCACCAATGTCCAACCACGCTCCATTACAGTTAAGACAGACATCTATTTCTACATCTTCTGCATATTCTAAGTCCATCAACGACCCGCAGCGGGGACATACCAGTTTACTCTCGCTTTGCGTGCCGATGTGTTTTGTCAGGTAATCGGCGAGTTTTCTGTCCCCAAGTATCTTTTTGAGTTCGTTATTGTCAAACCATACACCCAGACATTTGGGACAGACATCTATGATAACATTGGGACCCAGCACGTCCACTTCCTCCTTCTTCATCTCCACCCAGCATCTTGGACAGTCTAAGGTTTTGTCCTTCTGTTTCCTGCTTTGCATACATTCATAATAACACACTGCATTAATAAATGTTTTAAATGGAAGGAAGACCATTTATAACAAATGCCTTAAAAGGGAGCAGGGTTATCTATGAGAAAAAGCCATGAGAATAATTAAACCGTATGCCTTCTATATCTTACTGGGTTTGTTATACCCCATAGTCAAGGTGATTTACTATATTAACGGTCTTGTTTACTTGCGTGGAGTGGTATATGGGCTAATTGCGGGTGTTTCAACAATCAGCGTCGGAATTCTTGCACTCAAAGAGTATGATGGAGCGGATAAGCCGGTGTGGCACTGGCTGGCTGCTCTGGTACCGCTGATTGTCATTCCACTTACTCTTATTATTATGATTCTTCATTTAGGACTCAGGATGTTTCTGATGGAGAAAATGACCCCATTTATGATATTTGAATGCATTGCAATTGCACAATTCATCGTAGCTATTTTGATGTTCCGGGGTTTGATATTCAAGCGAGGAACGGATAAGCAGAAGATGCCCCGCATTGGGTTTGCAATAATGAAGACAGTATTTATTAACCCTGCGCAGCATATTTAAAATAAAAAGAAAAGAATCTCTAACATCAAAACGATTCTCTCAGCACGGGAAACAGGATTGCCAGATGAGAGTGTAGATGTTGTTTTAATTCAGGTTTAAGAAAAATGAATGAAATCGTGTACAAATATAAGCCGATAGGTATTATTCACTCTCCTTTCAAGAAGCCCGAAGGGATGCCCATACAACCAACAGGTGCCGAAGGCGTTGCTGGAACCGTAAAGGTATTTCCGAAATACTGTGCGGGGCTCAAGGATATTGAAGGGTTTTCGCATATTATTCTGCTCTATCATTTTCATCTATCCGATGGATATTCATGTTCATTGGAAGTAACACCATATATGGATAAGAACACGCGTGGAGTATTTGCCACAAGAATCCCGGGACGACCAAATCCCATTGGTATCTCTGTGGTGCGTTGTATCAAAGTTGAAAGGTGCATGCTTCATATTCAGGACGTGGACATTTTGGATGGGACACCTTTGTTGGATATAAAGCCTTACGTTCCTGATTTCGATGCCCGAATGACAGAACGGATAGGATGGCTTTCCGGGAAATCGAGTAATGTATACGAAAAGAGGTCAAATGGTAGGTTGATATAGGTAATTAGCTCCTCAAAAATTCTGCCCTGAAAAATTCCAAATCACAAGCACCAAATCCCAAACAAATCTCAAATCCTAATTTCAAAACAAACTTTTTTGCTTCGCAAAAACCTTTACAAAACACTTTTTCTTTTTACAAAAGAAAACCTGTGCTAAAAGAAAAAACTATATGTTTCTTTTTTTGCTTGACCTTCCTCTTTGGATTTGGAAATCGGGAGTATTTTATA
>JAGLZV010000137.1 GCA_023131215.1 Candidatus Methanophagales archaeon
CTCCTCACGTGTTATTCCCAAGCCGAACTTCCGCAGCCAGTAATCTATCTTATACCACTCTATCCTGTTCTCTCCTATTTTGTCATATTCACTTTTTACGAATTCAAACGCCTGCTCAAAGCTTAATCCTTCTTTCTCCGCATAAGCCTCTGGAATCCCCTGTAACCAAACGCAATCCGCAAATCCCTGGCTCACTAATGTGCCGTCAACATCGAAGGAGAAGACTTTTATTTCCTTAATTTTACCGATATTGGTTTCCATTTCTCTTTTCCAAAAATCTCATCTTTCTCTTCCCTCTCAAACAACCCCCTTCTCCCGCATCCGCACAGCGATCCTGTAAACCTCTTCCATACTTGGCTTAACTTTATTCGCAATTATATCCTCCACCACTCCTTCAACATATTTATCCACCTCTGATGGCAGATACTCAGCACCACATTCAATACAAATATCCGCTGAAACATCTTCAATTACTATTAAAACCCCACTCGCCTCCGTCACGAACTTTGTTTTCCCCCTTCCCATCTTTCCACCACACTCCGGGCAGGTTTTTAGCCTCATCTTTTTCTCCTCATATAATCTATCCATTTTTCTTCTTCTGGCTCATAAACCGTTATTATCGCAACCATATCATCATTAACGCCAACCACTGCATGAATAGCTCTATTATATTTTGTTCTCCCGTATATTAAATAACTTGGCAATGGCTTATCATCAAGATATTCTTCTATGATTTCACCATTTTTTATCGCCTCTTTAACTTCCTCTATTTTTATGCCCCTTTCTATCATCTTCTTCCTCGTATGAAGTTTTACCGCATAATTTCCCCTTTTGATTAGTTCTTTTATGTGATTAATCATAAATTCTGAAATATCTTTTTTGCATCCTCCAATCCCTTTCTTTCCTCTTATATAAACCCATTTTCTATTAATACCTGTTCCAACGCCTCGATAGTCCTCAATACTTCCTTGCTTGTTATGTTCCCCATCGTAGCTATCCTGAATATCTTCCCCTTCAGTTTCTCCTGCCCTCCCGCCACTATTACACCTTTTTTTCGCATACCACCTCTAATTTGCTCATCCTTAAGTTCTTGTGGAATGTTTATCGCAGTAACAGTATTAGAGTAATCGCTTACCTCGTTCAGTTTCGGGAATAAACTAAGCCCCAGACCTGTAACTGCCGTTCGAACTGCCCTCGCCAGCATCCCGTGTCTTTCTATTCTTTTCTCCATACCTTCCTCCTTTATCACCGCTAAAGCTTCTCGGAGTGCGAAAAAAAGAGGCAAAGCTGGTGTATATGGCGTTTGTTTCTTCTCAAAGCTCTTTTTATAAGCGACAAGGTCCATGTAATAAGGTCCTTTTTTATTCTCCAGCATCAAATCCCATGCGCGTTCGCTAACCGAGATTGCTGATAATCCCGGTGGTGCACCTAAGCATTTCTGCGACCCCACAATAGCAATGTCCGCACCAAGCTCGTCCACTGGTACCTCATCGCCGCCTATAGAGGTTATGCAGTCAAGCACGAAGACGGCATCGTGCTTTTTTGCAAGTTTTCCCACTTCCTTCGCAGGATTGAGCACCCCCGTGGATGTTTCATTATGCACCATTATAACTACTTTTGGGTTTTGACCGTTTTCCAATGCCTCTTTTACCTTTTCTAACTCTATTGAACCTCCCCATTCGAAATTCACAGGTGTAACGTCAACTTCTCCATATCTTCCCGCAATTTCCTCAAAACGCTCACCAAATTTGCCATTTGCTATGCACACCATTCCTGTTTCATTACCGAGAAGATTCCCTATTGCAGCCTCCATTGCACATGTTCCCGACCCGCTCAGCACGAAGAGGTCGTTTCTCGTTTGAAATATCTCCTTAAGCGTTTCCACTATCTCCTCATATAGCTGCCCGAATTCATCTCCCCGGTGGTATATCATCGGTTTTGACATCGCTTTACGAATGCGTGGTAACACCGGTACCGGTCCCGGGATCATCAACAATTCTTCTTCCATTTTTATCATTTCTCCAAGCCCAAAATCGAGTTCGTCAAGGCTCCTTTGCCCTTTTCCCGTCACCATCCATTTATACGGTCTCTTTCCCTCGCGCTTCACTATTCTTTCCTCCTCCAATAGCCGCAAATGATGAAAAGAAGAGGGATAACTCATAGTTGCCGACTTCGATATTGCTTTTATCGTGCGCTCATTTTCTTTTTCACGCACTTCTGTCATTGCCAACACCTCAAGTATCTTTGTCCTCGCCTTTAACCCTTTTACAACGTTCCTTTTACGCTCTAAATATGCATTCGGATGATGCTTAAGATATTCTTCTTTTCGTTTTCGCATCTCTTATCTTTCAAACTTTCTTTCACAAAGAAAGTTTGATCAAAGAAACTTATATTTTTTACCTTCGGTAAAAACCTTGACTAAAAATATTTGCTTAGTTTTTTCTTTTAGCACAGGTTTTCTTTTTTGTAAAAAAGAAAAAGTGTCATGGAAGAGATACTGAAGCGATTTGCGAGCGGGAAAATAGGTATAGAAGAGGCGTGCAAGGAACTAAAATTAGAAAGCATAAGAAGAGTGAAGGATTTTGCAAGAATAGACGTAAACAGGCTGTATAGGACCGGCATACCAGAGATAATCTTTGCAGAGGGAAAAAGCAGCGCGGAAGTGGCTGATATAGCAATGGCACTCGCAACCGCTAAGGGCTTTGCGTTGATAAGCAGGGCGAGAGAAAAGGATGTAGAGGAGCTAAAAAAGCGTGTAGAAGAAGAAAGTGAGGATTTTGAAGTTGATTATAACGAAGTTGCGAAAACGATAATCGTAAAGAAGAGGGGATATGAGTTTGAAAAGATAGATAAAATAGGACTAATCGCTGCGGGAACCGCAGATATACCTGTTGCCGAAGAAGCGAGAGTTGTTGCCGAGGTCTGCGGTTGTGAAGTGATAAAAGCGTATGATGTGGGCATTGCGGGCATACACCGGCTGGTAGAACCTCTTGAGGAAATTGTAAACGCTAATGTAGCGGCGATAATCGTAGTTGCCGGTATGGAGGGAGCATTGCCCTCCGTAGTAGCAAGTTTGGTGAATGTTCCAGTGATAGGCGTTCCTACTTCCGTGGGCTATGGGCTGGGAGGAAAAGGAACTGCGGCGCTTCTTTCTATGCTCCAGAGCTGCTCGCCTGGATTAGCAGTGGTGAATATAGACAATGGTGTTGGAGCAGGGACTTTCGCTGCAAAATGCGCGTGCAGGAAAAAATAGAATTGTTTTGATTTTTGAAATTAGGATTTGGGATTTGTTTGTAATTTGGTGCTTGGGATTTGGAATTTTCTATGCATAAACCCACGCACAAACCTTGTGCTCCACTTTTTCAAGCACCACGTATAAACAAAAGCCGAGCAGAGCCATAGCAACTATCGCAGCATACAAATCAGGATAGTCCATCCTACTCCAGGCATCCATAATCAGGTAGCCCAGACCTTTAGTTGTTGCAAAGGACTCAACAAAGAACAGCACCGCTATCGCCGTGCCTATGCTTATCCGCATCGCAGTTAAAATCTTTGGTAAGGAAGCGGGGAAAATCACATGCCGGTAGATGTCTTTTTCACTCGCACCCAGGGAAAGAAGCGAGTAGATATAGTTCGTGCTTAAATTCCTCGCCGCATCCCTCGTGGTCACGAGAATCTGGAAGAAAACTATTATGGTTATCAATATTATCTTGGATAAATCACCAATACCAAAGAGCAAGATGATTAAAGGAAGTAAAACAATATGGGGGAATGGATAAAGCAGGTATATGAGTGGAGCTACAAATTTATCTGTCCTGTTTTTATAACTCACCAAGCCGAGGGGGACTGCAAGAGATAAAGCAAGTGCAATCCCATAGCCTACTCTGATAGCACTGATGAACAAATGCGTGAGCAAATCATTCTTTATTCCTGATATAAAAGCATAAAATACCGCTATGGGAGTAGGAAGAGCAATCGAATTCAGTAGCACTGCGAACAAATGCCATATCGCTACTAACAAAAGCCCTATAATTAAGTAGCTCCACCCTCTATGCTCCTTCTCACCGCTCGGCATTTCTCGAAAAAATCCTCCGTATTTCTATAATTGACATCCCCCACTTTGTGATTTTCTATTGTCTTCACCACACTTCCGGGTCTTGAACTCAGCACAACTATTTTCCTCCCGAGAAAAACCGCCTCTTCTATGTTGTGCGTTACCAGGACCATGGTCACTCCATTATTCTTCCATAGATTGAGTAAGAAATTCTGCAGAGTCTCCCTCGTTAATGCATCTAAAGAAGACAAAGGCTCGTCCATAAGCAAAATCCTGGGATTTAAAGCCAATGCTCTTGCAAATCCTATTCTTTGCTGCATTCCTCCAGAAAGCTGTTTTGGATAGTGATTCTCAAATCCTTTTAAGCCAAGGTCTTGTAAAAGAGAGGATACTATTTCCCTTCGCTCTTTTTTACCAGTGTGGGGCTCCACCCTACGACCACGCAAGCCCTGTAAGGGCTTACTTCTGAGCTCTAAACCCAGTGAAACGTTTTCATATACCGTTTTCCATGGGAACAAGCCATAGTCCTGGAGTATCAGGGCTACTTCTTTCGATGGTGACACTACCTCCTTTCCTTCGATCAACGCCTTACCGCTCGTTGGCTTTAGAATGCCAGAAAGGATGAAAAGAAGTGTGGTCTTTCCGCATCCTGAAGGTCCGATAACGGAGCAACTCTCGCCTTCGGATATGTCAAAGCTGACCTCACGAAGCGCTTCTGTCCCGTCTGGATAAACCTTGCTTATTCCTTTCGATTCAATCATGCACTTTCATAAACTATGTCCTCATAAGAAATATCCCTCTGCACCAAATCCTCGTTCTGCATCCAATTGAGAACTTCCTCGAATTTCTCCCTCGGATAAGGTTGTGGTTGAAGATAAGTAGCCATCTTATAGCTCCCCGCTATCTCTTCTGGAATCCTTATCTTTTCTACGAGAAGTGCTCTGTAACTCTCAGGGTCGGAGTTTATTCTTTCCACCGCTTCGCCGTAAGCATCTAAAAATTTATCCACACTTTCTGGATTCTCCTTTATGAAGTCTGCACTGAAAACTATAACCGTCTGCGAAACGCTTCTGGTGAGCATATCATCGGAGATTATTAACTTAGCACCCTTGAAAATGGCATAACTCGCTAAAGGCTCTGGCAGTGTGGCAGCATCTACCTCATTGTCGAGCAGCATCTGCATTCTTATCGGTACTTTTTTAACCTCCACCTTATCAGCGTGCACGTCACCGAGTAAAGTATCGGTTAGGTATTCTATAATTGTATTGCTTGAGATCGCAATTTTTTTGCCTTCCAAATCTTCGATGGAGTTTATGTTCGAGCTCGGACTGGCGACAATCGCGAACCGCATCTTTTCTGCCGTCTCTTGCAGTTCGAGACCGACAACCCTGGCATCATAACCAGCATTTTGCAATAAGATTACTCCTACCGGGTCGTTTTCCCCTGCATCTATTTCGCCAGCCATTAAAGCACTATCACGCTCCATAGCACTCAGAAAAGGCACCACCTCCACATCTAACCCGTAGTTTGTGAAAATTCCTTCCTTCTCCGCTACGTAATAAGGTAAGGTAGCTTCATCCGGCATGACCCCTACCTTTATTTTGTTTTCTTCTTGAGATATGCAGCCCGAGGATATGCAGCCTGCGATAACAATCAATGCTATTAAAGCAATGGCTATGTATTTTCGCATGTACTCATCACATTACTGATGAGAAGAGGCTATTACTTAAAATTTTTCATTTCTTAACGATTTGGGGCATAATTTGTATATGTCCAGCATGCATACCGAAAAAATTAAACATTGTCAAGCCTTAAATAAATTAAAGCAGGTGGCTTTTATTCTCGATGATGAAAAACAGACGTAAAAAAATAAAACCCTTCTATAACCCGCCGCACCTGTTATTGAAGCAAATGGTCATGGTTCTGTTGTATGCAGTGCTCGTGGGCTGGAATAAAAAGGCTTTTCTTCAGTGGCTGCTCCAGGGCAAAAACCTTATCCACGCAGGAGCCGGAGCAAAACAGATATGCTGCTTCGGGCTGAATCCGCATGTTGTATGGGAAATGACGAGCAGGTGCAACTTGAAGTGCATCCACTGCCATGCTTTTGGTGGAGATGCGTCTTATGCTGAAGATGAACTATCAAAAGAAGAAGGAATGGCTTTGATAGACCAAATAGCCTCGTCGGACATCAGGTCATTTGTATTCACGGGTGGAGAGCCTTTGTTACGTGAAGACCTTTTTGATTTGATTGAGTATGCGAAGTCAATGGGGTTCACCGTTTTTATAGCTACGAATGGAACGCTGATAACGAAAGAAGTTGCGAAATTGCTGCGAGAATTCGATGTTGGTGTTGTAATAGGGTTAGATGCAATGAACCCAGAGATACACGATCGTATAAGGGGTGTCGAAGGCGCTTTTGACGCTGTGATTGAAGGGATAGAAAATTGCATCGCGGAGAATCTTTATTTGCATCTGAATATCGTAGCATCCAGACCGAATTTTGATGAAATCGAGCGAATCATAGATTTTGGCACGGAAATAGGAGTTTATTCTTATTTCATTTATCGTTTTGTGCCATTTGGCAGAGGTGAAGAGATTCGAGATTATGAACTCGGAAGGGGGGATTTCAAAGCGTTTTTGGACTTGATTCTTGAGAAGCAACGTGAAGTGCGGGCGATAATAATCCCTGTCGCATCTCCTGAATACTGGGCATACGTGCTTCAAAAGCGAGGGATTCACAGCAGGCGAATAATAAATTTTCTGGGGCGTTTCTTCGGCGGTTGTTTAGCTGGTAAGGGAATGATGTATATCAAGCCGAATGGGGATGTATGGGCATGTCCTTTTCTCCCAGTCCATGTTGGAAATGTGAGAAAGGAAAGGATTGATAGAATATGGGAAAATTTAGAAAAGTTTGGGTATGAGTATACCAATGCAGGGGGTAATAGTGATTGTAATGGTTGTGAATATGCGCCCGTGTGCGGCGGCTGTAAGACGAGAGAAGAAGATTGGGGATGTCCATTGAGAAGGTAATGGTTTGAAATTAGGTATAGCTGAGGTAAAAAACCATGAAATTTCACGAGACATTTATCGCACCCTCTTCTTAATATACCACATGCCTGCGATGGCCGCTATCAGCAGCATCACATCCATGACTCCCCCTACCCATATCGCTGGTGAAGGTGCGGGTATATATGCCTCCATTTTCTTCACACCGGTGATCGCGAATATCGAAAGACCTTCAGTCCCTGTCGAATAATGGATGTACTCAACATCTTCACCGACTTTTTCCGCTAGTGGATTCCACACGCCTTTGTAATACTCATTTAATTTAATCGTTACTGGGTCAATATTTTCAGATGCAATCCACAATTTTGGCACGTCAAACGGAATCGTTATTTTTCCTATGTCTTCAGGCAATGCATTTTCTATATCCTATTGCAAATACTTGAATATTAGTAGACCGAAAAATTACTATTAAGTAAACTCAGGGAGATCAAAGGGAAAGGGGCTATAAAAGCTTTTGCAAAAGCATTAGCTTTCTTTTGGCTATCGGTCTGAGCCCAAGTCCCTCAAGCAGAACACGAGGAGGTATTGCGGTAAAGAGCACACCGCTATCCACCAAAAGTTCAACTTTTATCTACTCCGTTAAATCAGCAGGATTAAAATTAAAAAATAAAAAAGGGGAATTTTTTTATCTTTTTGCTTTTTTCGAATGGTTTCTTACCCAGGGCCTCCACATGGCCACGCATTCTCCAGGCAGTTGTTCCTCAACAGGTTCTTTGAAATAACTTTTGTATGTCTTGCCAGGCTTCAAAGCCCTTGACATTGCTTCGCCTTCGTCAACGATTAGCGTGGCGTAATGACCTTTTGGAGCTGTCGCAGTGCCGATATTCTTTACGACAAAATATACTTTATAGTAGCCGGGTTTCCCCGTCCATTTCTCCCATTTCTTCTCAATCACTAAGTCTGGCTTGGGACATTTTTCGATCTGCTCCTTGCAGTTGTTTTTCTCATCGCACTCCTCTATCGTGTCATCTGGTGGAGTACAAGTCCATTTATATTTACTGAATGACTCTGTTGAACTTTCCCCTGATGCCAATTTCTTACCCCTGTCACGTGCTTTGAACTCGCCATCTATATATAAGCCACTATAGCTTCTTCCTGCTGGTGCACAGCCCTTATTCTCTATTGTGTAGTATATTTTGTTGCCATCGATCCATTTGCCCGTGCTAACAAGGTCTGGTTTCCCCCTACTAGCCGCACCGTGGCCGAATCAGTATCATCGTTGACAGTTATATAAAATATATAATCGCCACACTTCGTTGGATTCTTCACAAATTCTTTGATGCTAATAATGATTTTCGTTAGTGTTTTCGGTGACGACATACTCAAAATTCCATTTTCTGTATTCGTTGATAATGTAAGACTTGCGTGTGCATCAGCACTCCAGCATGATACGTCGATGTCTATTGCATCACCGGGGCTATAGCTTGCGCCAAATGTATATTTCAGCTCGTCGAGATCGCAGCGACAACAC
The DNA here is from genome assembly GCA_023131215.1 of Candidatus Methanophagales archaeon. Classification (GTDB taxonomy): domain Archaea; phylum Halobacteriota; class Syntropharchaeia; order Alkanophagales; family Methanospirareceae; genus JAGXOS01. The sequence continues at coordinate 8,592 of JAGLZV010000137.1, forward strand.
ACTTCTATCTTATCCGTACCCTTCGCCGTGAGAGTTATGTAGTATTCGTTTGACTCATCATCCCCAGCCAGAATATATAATCCGGGTCTTTCAGCCACTCCTTTAGTCTTGGCGCCCATGCAAACACTCTATTCTCTTAACCTTTCTCCAGCATCTCAACCGCCTTTTCAAAACCCTTTTTAAATATTCTCATACTCTTCGTCTCTTTCAGCTTCTCTATAATCGCCACGAGCTTCGTCACCAGCATTCCATTAACTATACTTCCATGATGACTAGGTTTCACATATCACAGCGAAGCTCTGTATAGCGCTTTATCCAAGAAATTTAAGCGTCTCCAGTTGCCGTTCCTTATCCCCTTCCTTAAACTTGTAAGAAGCCCCATGTAAGTTATTGCTTTTGTTATCATATCGGCTTAGTGTTTTCTCTCGAATCTTCTCAGAAAACTCTTAGCCCACTCCGGAAGGTTATCGCTCGCCCACTTAGAGTTGTTTATAATCTCCGTTATGCCTGGGACATTCTCTTTATCGACCAATATTGCGCGGATACCCATGCGTATTACGTTGCTAACTGTTAACTCGTGGCTCAGCAGCACATTCAGAGCACCTATGGTCTGCCCTATCTTTGGGTAGAAAGTCCATAATAAGCCTTCATCGCCATCAGAGTAGCTATCTACGATGTCTATTCCGGAGGCTGTGTCATTCCTTACAATATAGAACGTCTTCACCACCTTTTTACCACGCCACCAATGGCCTTTTATAACTGTGATGTTAACCGCTTTAATCCCTTCAGAGTTATTGTATTCGCTCATTCTGTCGTAGAGGAAGGAGTTGATGATTGGGTCCTCGTCTATTAATTCTAGTTTTTCATCTATGATTTTGATTGATTGCTTGTCTCCTTTACCTGCGGCTGCAGGTGCTATGAGTGTTCCTATTACAAATAGCAAAACAATCAAGAACGCCAAGCATTTTTTACTCTTCTTCGCTTTATTCATTCCCTTTCCCCTCTTCTTCATCCCCCTCATTTTATAATACCTCCAGCACTTTTACCGCCACAATACACAAAAAGGCGAACAGAAGCGGATTAATCGCAACGGATGTAACCCTCCCGAGCAGCATCGCCTTCTCATTTTCGCTTGCGCTCAACAGCTCCTTCGCGATAAGCAGCGCAATTAAAATAACCACGCCGATAGCGCCAAATACCGCCGCCTGACTCGCCGCCACAACCGTAGTTGTTGTGGTTGTAGTGGTGGTAGTTATCGTAGTAAGCATTATATCACTCCCCCTTTATGTTTCTTTGGTAAAGCTTTCTTTAGCATGTTACAACCTCCTTTAGGTGGAGGGTATATATAAGCTTTTCGGTATATGACATTTTCGTCCCTGACTTCGGCGATAATTCGCTTCCCCAAATCCCTGCCTTCTTTCTTGACATTCTTAGGTTTCATAAAACAAATATAGAGACCCTTTATATAATTAACGGAAGACAATATTGCTCGATTTGAGCAATTTAAATTGATGAGAAATACGAAAAGCTTCTATTTATTTTAATATCATCTCCTGCATATAAAAGCATTTATACGATGCAACGAAGAAAACTATATCTCATCTGCGCAGCCTACTTGCTTCTGGTAACATGCGCAGAGCTGTTGACGATTTACGATGCAAAAGCAGGTATTGCATCACATGCAGTCATCCTGTTCGCACTGCTTTTACATTCCGGAATGGAATCAGATAAGGATAAAAATTTATCTACATTTCTTATGGCTCTTGTTCTCGCACCGCGTATCCGAATACTGAGCCTATCACTGCCGTTTATTCATTTCGCCCGGATTT
>JAGLZV010000138.1 GCA_023131215.1 Candidatus Methanophagales archaeon
ACCCAGAGATTGATTGCATTGTTGTCAGTGAAGAGACACTGCTGCGGGCAGAGGAGATAAATGCCATAAGATTTAAAAAGGGTTTTGAAAAGCTGACTATTGTTGTCGTGCCTATAATGCTTGCTGGCAATGGTAAACCAATATCAGGAGAAAGAATATTAAATAAGGAAATTAACGAAGATGGAAACATAGAACATGCTCAGAAAGAGTAGGAAATCCCAAGTCCTAACAAAAAATCCTTTGACACAAAGGATATAGGAATATTTAAATGGGGATAACAATTAATTTATCAAGGAGGTATAAAACATGGACACGAATGCTACAACACAAATAAAAATTATGGAAAGTTTGCGAGGGTCTATAAAGGAGATAAATGTAGAAAAAGCATCGAAGTTCATCAGAAAACTAAGGTCAGAATGGAGAATCAAAGGAGATGAAGCTGTTCACCGCTGACGCCGTGGCAGTTTTAGCCTATTTGGCGGATAAATTACCGCATAAATCCAATGGAATTTTTAATCGTTCTTGCTTGACATTGGTATATAGAAATAACAAATGAACACCAAGATTAAGATGCAAGTGCCTGTGCCTGTGAGTCCTTCCTTGGAAGAGGTAGAAGAATACAAGCCTGGGAAATTGGTAAAGGGAGCGATAAAGCTGAGTTCGAATGAAAACCCATTAGGACCCAGTCCGAAGGTGATAAGGGAAATAGTTGAGAGCATAGAAGAAGGGAAATTGAACCTGAGCGTGTATCCATGGGGAAGAAAAGAGGAAGAGCTTAGGGACGAGATTTTAAGTTATATCAGCCTCGGTGTGGTAAAAGAAAACATCGTTATAGGTGCCGGAGTAGATGGTGTTTTAGATACGCTTGTCAAGATTTTTATTGCGGATGACGTTGTAGCGCTAATACCGATACCCACGTTTTCTCTCTACGAGTCGCTTGTGAAAATAGCTGGTGGCACGCCAAGGTATATAAAAAGAAAAAGGGGGAAGGACTTCAGCATACCTGTCAAGGAATTAATTTCCTCATATAGTGAAAGAACGAGAATGATTTTCATCTCTTCTCCTAACAACCCGACCGGGAATTGCATATCAGAGGATGAAGTGCGTGAGATAATAGAATCCGTGCCAGCGGCAATGGTTGTCATAGACGAAGCGTATGTGGAATTTGCAGACTCCTCATTGGTGAAACTGGTGACGGAATATGCGAATGTGCTTATATTGAGAACCTTCTCAAAGGCTTTTGGTCTCGCAGGGCTTCGTGTTGGCTATGCAGTAATACCGGAATGGCTTGCAAGCCCGTATAAAAAAGTTTCGATGCCTTTCTCCGTTAACAGCATCGCTCTGACCGCGGCAATCGCAGCATTGAGAGATAAGGAGCATTTACGTAGAAGTGTAGAGTTGGTAAAGCATGAAAGACCGTTTCTCGAGGAAAATCTGCAGCGGTTCTTCACGGTGTATCCCTCGAAAGCTAATTTTGTGTTCGTGGATGTTTCTCCCTTGAAATCGTACGAGGTGTACGATGCGCTGATGAAGAAAGGGATAACAGTAAGGGATTGTTCTTCGTTTAGAGGCGCGGGGGATTCTCTTATCAGGATTACTGTGGGAACAAGGGAGCAGAATGAAAAGGTTGTGGATGTGTTGAAGGGAATATCTTTGTAGATTGAAAATTCAATTTCTTTTCTCTTTCGCCTAAATATAGGGGGAAGGTATTGGAGGGGGGAGTTGCGGAATCGGCGGAAGAGATTATCAAAACCGGATACGTAACGCTTTATACCAAATTTTTTCACACTCACAGGCTCCGTACTTAAGTACGGGGTATGTGACTTTCAAATATAAAGCTCTATTTGGACTTCTTTTTGTTGAGATTTTAAATTGTGGGACAGCCTCTTTATTCCTGGGTTTATAACTAAAATAAAAGGAAATGATAAAAATGAAAGCGAATAAAAATCTACGAGCAAAAATATTGAGTATTTTGTTGATAGCAGGGTTCATAATTAACGCAGGTTATGTCGTCAGTGGACAGGTAGATAATGAAGAGTTTGAGATGGGTGTTAGTGCGGAAACAGCAGAAGAATGGAATGAAAAAGGTGTTGGTTTTGAAGAGTCTGATGACTACGAAAAAGCAATAGAATGCTTTG
>JAGLZV010000139.1 GCA_023131215.1 Candidatus Methanophagales archaeon
TAGAACTGGATCCAAATGATGCTGATGCTTATATCAATCGTGGAAATGCTTATGTTGATTTAAAGCAGTACGAAAGAGCAATAGGAGATTTCAACAAAGTGATAGAATTGAATCCTGAATATGTTCTGGCTTATTTTAATCGTGGAGTTGCCTATTATGACTCAAAGCAATACGAAAGAGGGATAGAAGATTTCAACAAAGCGATAGAACTGAATCCGAATTTTGCAGATGCTTATTACAATTGTGGAAACGCTTATTGTGAATTAAAGCAGTATGATAAGGCGATTAGGAAATTCAACAAGACAATAGAACTGAATCCAAATCTCGCGGAGGCTTACGTCAGTCGTGGAGCTGCTTATAGTTATTTAAAGCAACGCGAGAGAGCAATAGGAGATTACAACAAAGCGATAGAATTGAATCCAAATTGTGCTAAGGCATATTACAATCGTGGAATTATTTATGATAATTTAAAGCAGCACGAAAGAGCGTTAGAAGACTACAACAAAGCAATAGAATTGAACCAAAATTATACCGAGGCTTATAATAACCGTGGAGCTGCTTATTATGATTTAAAGCAATACGAAAGAGCGATAGAAGATTACAGCAAAGCAATAGAATTGAATCCAAATCTCGCTGAGGCTTATGACTATCGAGAACATGCTCTAAGTAAATTGAAAGAACAAAAGAGTGTACCAGGATTCAAAGTTGTAGTTGCAATCGCAGGGCTATTGGCGATTGCATATCTTTTGAGAAGGAGGAAATGAAACAACAGGGATGCCCCGGAATTTAGAGCTTGTCCCATAATTAGATATTTTCCAAAACCAAGAGCTTATTTTCCAATATAAAGCTCTATTTGGACTTCTTTTTGTTGAGATTTTAAATTGTGGGACAGCCTCTTTATTCCGGGGTTTATAACTTTCTGCTTCTTTAAACCCCGCCGAGATAACAACCAAGTTTTTTAATATCAAAAGCTAACATATATCCTTAATTTAATGCCGATAAATAGAGTTAAAGAGAAGAGAATGTATGCAAAGAGAATAACTTCCCTGCCTCCCTATCTTTTTGCGGAAATAGATGAGCGGAAGGAAGAAGCGAGGGAGAAAGGTATAGATATAATAGACTTGGGCATCGGCGACCCTGATTTGCCGACACCACCACACGTAGTAGAAGCAGTTTGCCGCGCCGCAAAGGACCCATTAAATCACAGGTATCCCTCTTACGAAGGAATGCTATCTTTCCGTGAAGCAGTAGCTGCATGGTATAAGCACAGAAAGCACGTGAGTTTAGACGCGGAGGAAGAAGTTCTAACTTTGATAGGGTCAAAAGAAGGGATAGCGCATTCAGCATTCGCTTTTTTAGACCCCGGCGATATTGCTCTTGTCCCCAACCCCGCATACCCAGTGTATAAAAATGCAACGGTGTTGGCGAATTCAATACCTCACTCAGTCCCTCTAACGGAAGAGAACGAATTCAGGCCAGATATGGAGAAGATAGATGGAGAAGTGGCGAAGAAAGCAAAGATCATGTTCTTAAATTATCCAAATAATCCCACTGCCGCAACGGTTGAAAAATCTTTCTTTAAAGAGGTTGTGGATTTTGCACATGACCAGGACATCATAGTTCTTCATGACAACCCTTACTCTGAGCTAACTTTTGATGGTTATGAAGCGCCGAGTTTTCTGGCGGTTGATGGTGCAACGGAGGTAGGTATCGAGTTCAGCTCGCTATCCAAGACTTATAACATGACAGGTTGGCGGATAGGCTTCGCAGTAGGAAATACTGAAATATTAAAAGGCCTGAGGCTTGTGAAAACCAATGTCGATTCCGGAACTTTTCAGGCTGTTCAGATAGCGGGAATAGCAGCGTTAACAGGTCCCCAGGACTGTGTAAAGGCAAATGTGGCGGTTTATAGAGAAAGAAGAGATATTTTAATTGATGGGTTGAGGTCTGCGGGAATGGAAGTAAAAAAGCCAAAAGCTACTTTCTATCTCTGGGCAAAAGTCCCCTCCGGGTTCTCATCTATTCAGTTCTCCATGCTCTTGCTGGAACGTGCAGGAGTAGTTGTAACGCCGGGAATAGGATTCGGCGAAAATGGAGAGAGTTTCGTTCGGTTCTCGCTTTGTGTGAGCGCAGAGGGGATAAAAGAAGCATGTGAAAGGATAAAGGGGCTTGGGTTATAATTAACTTTTTATGTATAAATGAAAAATGTCTATTACAACATAAGTATGGCTCGTAAAAATGCGATAATTGGTGTGCTTTGTATTCTTTTGTTCCTCTCTACTTCTGCCTCTTTCCTCATTTATCAACAGCAGCAGCAAGCAATAGAAGTTCTGAGCAATAAGTTAGTAGAGAAAGAGAGCATTATCCAAGAACTTACTGGTGCTGGTGCGGGTAAAGAGAATTCGCTAGTCTCGCCTGAAGGAGAAGGAATCAGTTCTGCTAATATCGTTGCCGTTAGAAGTGATAGCCTTCTTGGAGTAATAGGGCAAGTGTATGTAGAAGTAAGAGAAGGGAATGGGCGTGTGCTGGCTGATACTCGCCCTTTTGTCGAGCCTGATACACAATACTCAGCAAGAGAAGCGGTAAAAGCTGCTGAAAACTTCACAAACAGAGATGTCTCAGACATGGATATTATCATTTCTTTTGACGTAAATGGCACCCTGATAGGGGGACCTTCCGCCGGAGCTGCTATTACTGTTGCAACTGTTGCAGCGATACAAGGCAAGAACGTAAGGAGGGATGCAGTTATTACTGGAACCATAAAAGAAGGAGGGTATATAGGACAGGTAAGGGGTGTGTTTGAAAAGGCGAAAGCAGCGGAGAGAAATGGTATGGAACTTTTTCTGATACCAAAAGGTCAAGAAGTTTACGAGGAGAGAATAAAAAAGGAGAAAATATTTGGGTTCACATTTGTAAGCGTTTATTATGCCCCGGTAGACCTTAAAGAATATATGAAGGGAAAGATGGAAGTAGAGGAAGTGTCAACAATTGATGACGTTGTGGTGTATATGATTTTATGATAAAATTTTCCGTTAACTTTATATATTAGCTTATCATTAAAATTAATGATGAAAAGAAAAGTTAAGGGGCAAGGTTTGAGAGGATTGGGCACCGTGCTTCATATCGTAGATCATAAATTGATTGTGAAGGGAGGTGGGATAAAAGTAGAGCGGTTAATAAATTCCACAGTTATGACCGAGGAGAAAAGAAAAATAGGAAAAGTCTATGATGTTTTTGGTCCTGTTAACCGCCCTTATCTTAGTATAAAGGCATTTGAGGGTGTAAAAGAGGCAGAGCTAAAAAGGCTTGCAAATAAAAATAAAAAAATAGTTGTTCTCTGAGGCGTAAAAGGGAAATGCGTGAAAACACGAAGGATACGGAAGAAAGCATTGGGGAAGTAAAGGGACTATCAGAGTCGGATAGGGAGCGTTTACAGAGGCTTAGTGAGCATCAGAAAAGAAAAAAGATAAGCATGGGAATCGGGAAACGGCGTTTAGTTGCGCAAGCGGAAATAGATAGATTATCTTCGCTGCTTTCTATACCGGAGGAAACGAGGGAGGATAGCATGAAAATATATCGTGAAGCATGGGAAAATGATTTGATTCATGGGCGTTCAATCGAAAAGGTACTGGCAGCGTCTATGTACATAGCGTGTCGTAAACACAATGTGCCAAGAACGCTTGACGAGATAGAAGATGCAACAAATGTAGGAAGAAAGGATATAGTAAAGGCATGCAAGTTATTGGCAAGCCGACTGGGACTGAGGCTTGCTCCAACGTCTCCTTTGGACTATGTGAGTAGATTTTGCGCTAAATTAAACTTGAAGAAGCGTGTGGAGGAACAGGCGAGGGAGATAATAAAAGGAGCTTTAGAAAAGGATATAACAAGCGGGAGAGGTCCTACGGGTATAGCGGCATCGGCAATATACATAGCGGCAATCTTATGCAACAATAGGAAGACGCAAAAGGACGTTGCTGAGGCTACTGGCGTCACTGAAGTGACTTTACGTGTGAGATACAAAGAGATAACAAAAGAATTGGGAATAAAAATAGATTAGATGAAGGCATTTGAGGTAATACCTGCGATAGACCTTAGAGGTGGCAGATGTGTTCAACTGAGGCAGGGTAAAAAAGATGCAGTGATATTTTCTTCAACAGAGAATCCAGTGGAGATAGCGAGGAGATGGGTTGCTGAGGGTGCTCGTAGATTGCATATAATAGATTTAGACGGTGCGTTTCAAGAGGAGAAGAACAATTTCGGGTGGATTAAAAATATAGCAGAATCGGCGGGAGTGAAAGGAAAAGCAAAGATTCAGGTGGGTGGAGGAATCAGGACTTATGAAGTTGCGGTTACGCTTCTCGAAATAGGTTCAGGCATAGGAGTGGATAGGATAATATTTGGGACTGCTGCGCTGAAATCACCGCATCTTATTGAGAAGGTAGCGAATGGGTTCTCTTCCGAAAGGGTAATGGTTGCGTTAGATGTGAGAAAGGGAAAAGTGGCGATAGATGGATGGAGAGAAACGACAGGGTTGGATGCAAAAGAAGCGGCGAAGCAGGCAGAGGAAATGGGTGCAGGTAGTTTGCTGTTTACAAACATAGACGTTGAAGGTTTGATGAAAGGTATAGAAACGAAGATAATAGAAGAGTTCGTGAGTTCTGTGAGCGTTCCGGTGATAATATCAGG
>JAGLZV010000014.1 GCA_023131215.1 Candidatus Methanophagales archaeon
TCTTCCTCCTTAAATATCTGCCCCTCAAACGTGCTGACCTCAGTGTCTTCCTCCAGCCACGCATCCTGTGGTAATCCCGCTTTCCAGCACGTCTGGCATAGAAACTCCTCCGCGGACCAATTATACTCAGTAGCAACTTGAGGAAGCAAAAGCCCTTGATATATCCCCCTCTTTACAATCAATCCATGCCTGCCTATTTCTACTTGCTTTGGCAAGTCCTTCGGCTTTGTTTTTAACACCTGTGGCGTGGTGAGTATCGTAATCTCAATAACTATATCCCCAATCTCCTCTTTTGTTACTGATGGGAACCGGGGGTCGTTAACCGCGGCAGATATCGCTGCATCTATAATCGCTTCTTTCAGCTTAAATATAGGGTATGGATAGCCTATACAACCTCTTAAATCACCGTATTTATTCAGTGTGACAAAAACACCTCTTTTTTCTTCGAAGATTACAGGCAAGTCTTCTCCATCTTTTATTTTGATGTTCTCGCTCAAGTATTTCTCTATTGCAGCTCTTGCAAGCTTTAATCCCTCTTTTCCTTCTTCTTCTGTTAGCATTGACATGGCATACCTTCCCTAATTACTTTATCATTTCATGCTTTTATAAATTGGGATTTGGAATTTGTTTGTGATTTGGTGCTTGGGATTTGGGATTTTCCAGCATTATGCGGGAGGCAGGATTCGAACCTGCGAACCCCTTCGGGAGCAGATCTTGAGTCTGCCACCTTTGTCCACTCGGTAACTCCCGCTATCAACAATTTTACTTCACAGTTGCCTCTTTATTTCACGAGTGCTGTCATAAGCTGATTAGTAGGAAGATAATCCCCGCTATCACTAATATTGTTCCTATTACCATGCCCAATCCAGGTATTTCCATTCCCTTGGCAGTTTCCCCATCTATTCACCTACGCCTATTATCTCTCTATATTTAATTTAATCATCTCCAATATAAAAGTTGGTAATCTTGTGAAATCTCGTGGTTTTTACATCAGCTATACAGGACTTAGAACGATTTTCACACAATCATCGTAGCAGCCGAAGCTATCGTTGAGAACCTCTCCACTGCTTCCCTCGCAACAGGTCCTCTTATCTCTGAACCTTTTAGAGCTCCTTTATCATCAACGATAACCGCAGCATTATCCTCAAACTTCACTCGCATCCCGGAAGGTCGCCTGTATTCTTTCCTCTGCCTTATTATCACTGCTTTCAGTATCTGCTTCTTTATTTCCGGTCTCCCTCTTTTCACTGTTATCACCACCATATCCCCGACTCCCGCCTTTGGATACCTGTTTTTCACACCACGGTATCCTTTCACCGCTATTATCTGCAATACTTTCGCACCGCTATTATCTACACAATCTAAACGCGTACCGGTCTGCAACGCCTTCGTTATCTTCGCTTTCACTCCCTTCATTTCTTCTCCACCACCACAAAGCTTTTTGTCTTGCTCAGTGGACGACACTCCGCTATCTTCACCACATCTCCCATCTTTGCATCTATACAGGGCGGATTATGCGCATGTATCTTTGACCTCCTCTTTTCATACCGTTCATATTTCCTTATTTTCTTCAGGTAAGACTTCAAAACAACAACAGTCTTCGGCGCTTTATCGCTTACCACCACTCCTTCTATAATTTGCCCCCTTACCGGCAACCTGCCGTGAAAAGGACAATTTTCATCTTCACATTCCCTATCCGGCATCCTGACATCTATCCCTATATCTCTCATTTTAATTACTTTTTTATCCTATCTTCAGGTCTTGAAACAAGCATATCGCCTCTTACCCTCACCCTCACTATCATTCCTGTTTTTCCTCTCACATCTTCGTCCCCGGGCAACTCAAAAATGAATATATTCCCTGCCTTTGGTATCCCCTTCTCTTTCCTATGCTCGTTCTCTATAACAAGCATATTCCTTGTCTCGTCTACTACCGTTCCACAAAGCCCCTTCACATTTCTATTACCACTATCTTTCACTTCTGTTCTCAATCCTACCAGCTCATGCTGCAATATATTCTGCGGATTTATTTTCATTCTTCACCTTCCAACGTATATCCCATCTCACGCAGCGTTTTCTTTACCAGTTCTTTTTGTTCTCCCTGTAATTCTACGCATCCCGCTTTTACCGTGCCACCGCATGCACATCTCGACTTCAATTCCTTTGAAAGCCCCTTCAAATCCACTTCCTTCTCATTTATTCCTTTTATCACCGTAATAATTTTTCCGAACCTTCTTTTCGCCGTTGACACCTTTACCATTTGCTGCTCCTTTACTATCTCCTTGCAAATGCATAAGTCTTTTGGCAATCCACATTTAGGGCAAACTTCCATGCTCATTTCTCCTTTTCCCTCCCTACTTCTCTTTCAACCGTTTTTATCCTCGCTATTGTTCTTCTTATCTCCCCTACTCTGCCTGGATTCTCTGGAGCCCCACCTGTGGCTATCACACCTCGCTCACGCATCAAATCTGTCATCAAACTCTCCAATTCCTCTTTCCTCTCCTTTTCACTCATCTTCCTTATTTCTTCAATTCTAAATATGCTCATTCTTCCTTTTCCTTTCCTTCCTCACCCTCTATCCTTTCCTCTTCTTCATTTACATTTTTATCTGTCGCGATTATGCGAAAAGTATCGGGTCTCTTAGCATCAGGTTTTACTATCCACACACTCACACCTATAACTCCTGATTTTACCTTCGCTATTGCATATCCATGGTCTACTATCTCCTCCGCTACCGCGCCGCAATGCTTTATATAGCCATCTATCATCTTCTCCATCCGACTACGTGGTCCTTTGATCTTCCCGGACATGGTAATCTCGCAACCTAACGCCCCTTTATCCATTATTCTTTGCAGCGTTGACCTGCCTGCCCTTCTGAAATGCCAGCCTCGCTCTATAAGCTTTGCAAGTCTATTAGCCATCAATGGTGCACTCAGGTCTGGCACCTCTATGGGTTGCACATCTATCTGCGGATTATCCAGCTCTTGCCTCCTGTTTATGTCCTCGGTTAGCCTTTTTATCCTCCGCCCATCTTTTCCTATTATCATCCCGGGTTTCTCAACGCTCACCGTTATCTGCGTTCCCATTGGCGTCCTTTTTATCTCCATTCCTCCATAGCCCGCTCTTTCTAACTCTTTCCCGAAATATTCGTTCATTCTTACTTTCTTTATCCCTTCCTTCACAAAAATTTTCTCTATCATTGACTTTCTTTTCCTAACTCCCTTCTTCCCTTAACATTATTTCAACAGTAACCGTGTCCGTATTCTTGGGTGTAGCACGACCAAAAGCCCGTGGCATTATCCCTCTTATCGTTCGTCCTTTCTTCGTGGCTGCATGCCATATTCTCATTATTTCTGTATCAAGCCCTTTGTATTCCGCATTGGCTTTCGCATTTCTTATCAATTTCAATATCTCCGCACTCGCCTTCACCGGGTATCTCCCAGCATACCACTTCTTTAGCCCCTTTCGATGTGCTACTTTCTTTTTATGCCGCTTAAATGGGATTGCCGTGTGCTTTTCCAACACCGCCTCCAGATATGCCTCTGCATCCCCCACTTTCTTACCTTTTATCGCCCTGCATATCTCAAACGCATGCTTAGGGGATATGTGAAGTTCGTAAGCCATTGCCTTTGCAGTCGTTTCTGGATCGATTTCGGTTTCAGTTCCTGTTCCCGCATCCATGCAAAATTTTACCCTGCTCATGTTCTGCTTTTCTCGGTTCTCTTCTCTTTACTTCAATGGCACATATTTTGAAGATCTCGTAGCTCCTACTCCCGCAGCTCCGTGCAATACTCTTTTACGTGTCAATGCAAACTCGCCCAGATAATGCCCTATCATCTCTGGCTTTATCTCCACATATTCGAAACTTTTTCCATTGTGTATCCCTATCTTCTTCCCTACCATGCCTGGCAGCACGATGGCATCCCTTAGATGTGTTTTAACGCTTTCCTTATCAGATTTAATTTCCTCCAGTAGTTTCTCCTCTTTTTCTCTCAATTCCCTTTTCAATTTCCTTCGCTGCCTTGCACCCATTAATTCTGTTAAATCTTCTATCTTCATTTTCTTTAGCTTCGCCAGCGTATATCCACGATATGTGAACTCCTCTTCCTTTTTTTTGAGTGTAGTCTTAGCTTTAGCTTTCTTCTTTGCCATTTTTCTCCTCCACCGTAATTACTCTATATCTTGTGGACTTATAAATCCCAAACTCTAAATTCGAAATGCTAAACAATACTCAATCCCAAAATCCAAATGGCAAAAACAAAAAAGTTTTGAATTTAGATATTTGGATTTGTTTAGATTTTGGTGCTTAGGATTTAGGATTTCCCACTTCTTATATACCCTTCGCATTTCACCTCTTATATCCCGTTCTTTTTGCAGCTATGCTTCCCACCTTTCTCCCTGGCGGTGCACCTCTTGCGGGCGTCTTAGACTTGCCAACATGTTGATGACCACCCCCGCCGAACGGATGATCAACGGGATTCATTGCCACACCTCTCACCGTGGGGTATTTTGCCGCACGTGCCTTCATCTTATGATACTTCTTTCCTGCTTTTACAAAAGGTTTTTCAGTCCGACCACCCCCGGCAACAACACCTATCGTGGCAAAACAATCTGAAGATAGCCATTTCTTCTTCCCACTCGGCATCACCACAAGCGTTTTCCCTGTTTCTTGCTCGTGCGCTAACAACGTAGCAAAATTCCCCGAAGCCCTTGCAAACTTACCGCCGTCGTTTGGTCTTGCTTCTAAGTTACAAATCGTAATTCCTTCCGGCATACGGCGAAGAGGCAAAGTATTTCCTGTTTTTATCGCCGCTGATTCCCCATAAGCCATCTCATCTCCTTCTCCAACCCCCTCCGGGACGATTACAAATCTGTCTTCTATTTGTTTCCCTTTTTCTATTCTTATATGAGCAATAGGCGCACTCCTTGCAGGGTCATGCACTATTTCCTTTATTATTCCCGCTGCGGCCTCATTCTTATTCACCCTTACGTGTTCGAGATTTCCTTTGTATCTGTGTGAAGGAGCCCTAAACGTGGGCGATCCTCTTCCCCTCCGCTGTGCTATTATTCTCTTTCCCATTTTTCTTATAAACTATAATATTCCCAGTGATGTGCCTATTTCTTTTGCCTTACCTTCTTCTTCCAATTCTATTATTGCTTTCTTCTCACCTTTAAATGTTATCATTGTCCTTACGCTTTTCACTGGTGTTTCAAACACTCTTTCCACTTCGCTCTTTATCTCGCGCTTATTCGCTCGTATATCCACGATAAACTGGAGTTTGTTTTCCGAATCTACCATCAGGGCTGCTTTTTCACTTGGCACGATATGCTTTAGTTTTATTTCCATTTCCATTTCTACCCGACCTCAGAAAGCAAAGAATTTTTCTTTGGTAAAGCTTTCTTTTCAGCATTGCTGGAAGCAATGGAAGGGCTTTGCCCTTCAAAAGAAAGGTTTTTAGAGAAAAAGTTGATAGAAGATTCTGTCCAGATTGCCAACCTGCCAGAATGCGTTCCTGGTGCAAGCAATTCCGCATTTAGCGTCTCCACATAAGATACATCCACACCCGGTAAATTTTTCGCTCCCACCATTATTTTTTTATCCTCTGGCGTTTCTTCCTCACCAGAAATAACAATTAAAACACTTTTTTTAGACTTATATCTCCTGCCTCTCGTCTTTCCTCTTCCTGCTCTTACTTTCCGTTCCTTCGCACGGAGCACGTCATCCCACACACCTATGGACTTTAAAAAATCCTCTACCGCTGTGGTCTTTTCCAGGCTTGCGAGTGAATCTTCCACTACTATTGGTAACTCCACATCCTCGTCGAACTTGTGCCCTCTACTTCTCACGAGGTCTGGGTCTATGGTAGCTGCGATAGCAGACCTTATCGCTTTCCTCCTTTCTTTTTTGTTTATCTTCTGTTTCAAGACTTTATCAGTTTTTGGAGGATGTGCTCTTCTTCCACCGACTGTTTGTGGAGCGCGTGCTGCTCTTCTACCAGTTTTTATACGAGGAACTCTTGAGACACCCCTGCCTACACCCCAGCTCTCTGCTGATGTCTTTCTTCCAGACAATGGATTTGGACCTTTTGGCTGCAGCCGGTTTGATTGCATCGCCAGCACAGCTCTCTTTATCAAGTCTGGTCTGTACTCTTCCATAAATATCAGAGGCAGTGTTATTTCCCTTACAAAGTTCCCTGATAAGTCCAGCACTTTGGTTTTCCTCTCTGCTTCTTCTATCATCTCTTTTTCTTCTCTTGTCTTATTTTATATAAAGGATGATATTTCTTTGGTAAAGCTTTCTTTTTGAAAGAAAGGTTTCTTAATGTCCCTGTTGTGATTCCTTGCTTATATAAACGATATCCGGTATGCTTGACTCAGGATGAGGTCTTATCGAGTGAGAAATTCTCACAAGCCTCTTTTTCGGTCCTGGAACACTTCCTTTCAGCACGATATAATCGTTTCTCACGACGCCATACTTCAGGAAGCCGCCTTTTGGTGTTATCTCTTCTCCATTCTCTCCTATCTTCAACACTCGCTTATTATACTCTGTTCGCTGTTGATACCCAGTCTGTCCGAGCTGAGGTATTCTCCATCTCACTCTTCGAGGTGTCCAGGCGCCAATACAACCTACATGACGACCTCTTCCAGACCTCCGTGCTTTTGCATTCTGTATCATGACACCCCACCGTTTCACAGGACCTTGTGTGCCTTTCCCCATTGTTACTGCGGTGACATCTACAAAATCTCCTTCTTTAAATACATCCCCTGCTCTTATCTCCTTTCCAAACACTTCTCTTGCATACTCGAGGTCTTTTTCTATCTCTCCACTCATCTTTATCTCCATTATTTCGTGCTTCTTCTTTGGCACTCCGCTCACGACTTTGGGTAATGTAGAAATTATCATATTCATGCTCAAATTGAGCTCTTGAACATCCCTCGCCGAACTTTTGATTATATCCGCTATCTTATCCAGATCGCCGCCATTTTCTGCCTCCGCCTCCGCCCCTCCCCATACTTCCGTTACAGCTTTCTTTCCGTAGTCGGTATTTTTATAGAGGCGGAAACCTTCTACTTTCACAGGCGGTATCTCTATTATTGTTGCAGGAACGGAAATCTCCATTCCCTTTGTCAGGCTATGAGGGGTGTTATCAGTCAGAATGAGATGCGTCATTCCTGCTTTATAGCCTGCGAAACCCTGTATTTTCCTACCTGCGGCTATTTCTTCTCTTTTTATCCTGCAAGTCTCACTTCTTGCTCGCTTCCTCGGTGAAAAAGCAAGTGAGCCTCTCCTTGGTCTGTGTCTCTTGGACATTTTATTTTTTGTGCGAGATAGTTTGTTTAGTTAGTTAAAGTTAGAAACTATTTAAGATATTATAAATATATTTACATCTCTTCTGGTGCTTCAATACCCAACACATTTAAAATGTTGCTTAAAACAGTTTTTGCACAGTCCACAAGAACCATCCTCGCTTTTCTCAGCTCATCCTCGGCATTCAACACTGGACAATCTTTATAAAACAAGTTGAAACTTTCAGCGAGTTCTCTTGCATATTTAGCAACCAGATGCGGCTTCAACTCTGAAGATGCTGACTCTATTACATATTTGAACTTAGCCAACTTTTTTATCAATTCCACTTCGCTTTCTTCACGCAGCAAAGAAGCATCGTAATCGTCCATTATAACATAATCTCTTTCCTCCGCTGCCTTTAATATGCTGCAGGCACGCGCATGCGAATATTGAATGAACGGAGCACCTTTCTTTTCTATGTCCAGTGCTTCTTCAAAATCGAACACTATATGCTTATCCTGCGACACTTTCACCATATCATACCTTAATGCGCCTATTCCGACCTTCCTTGCGATTTCGTGCTTCTTATCTTTGTCCAAATCTTTCCTTCTCTTATCCACTTCTTCATACGCCCTTGCCTCGATTTTTTCCATTAGCTCGTCTGCCGAGATATATCTACCAGCGCGGGTGGATAAAGACCCGGTTGGCAAAGAAACGAACTCGAAAATGACAAATTCCGGCGCGTTTACTCCCAATATTTCCAGCGCTTTTGCCAATTGCTGCGACACCAACTCGTGGTCTTTCCCAAACACGTCTATCACCCTATCTGTGGGGCTCTGCCCCACGACCCCGCAAGCCCTGTAAGGGCTTAATCTATTGCTCTTCCATCTGTGATAAGCGAGGTCTCTCGTGGTGTACAGCGAAGTCCCATCAGTCCTCTGTATTACCAACTCCTTTTCTATTCCCTCCAGTTGCAGTAAAAGAGCAGAACCAGAACCGCCGAATTTAATATTCCCCTTTTGCTTTAACTCTTCTATTACCTCTTCCACTGCTCCTCCTCTTACAAATTCACTTTCCCAAACGAATAAATCATGCCGAATATTCAACCTTTGCAAAGATGCCTGGATTCCTGACAGACATTTCTTCACCACTGCTTCATATTTCTTCACCACTGCTTCATCTCCTGCCTCGTATTTTCTCATTAACGACTCCACATCCTTCAAAAATTCACTATTCTCCTCTACCAGCCTGTTTGCCGCGATGTAAACGTCAGCAACGGCATGGTCGGTTTTTTTAGTTTCATCGAAGGCAATTCTTTCCGCACCCCACACCACTACTCCTATTTGCCTTCCCATGTCATTCACAAAGAAATGTGTTTCGACGTCGTATCCAGCACGCTTTAACACGCGCACCAGCACGTCACCAATAATAGCGTTTCTGAGATGCCCTATGTGGAGAGGACCATCAGGATTCGCAGAAGTATGCTCAATTATAATCTTACCTTTCTTCTCCTCTGTGGGCTCTATTACTTCTTTTATCCTCTGCAAAGTCTTATGCAAGAAAAAATCGTTCACATAGAAGTTGATATAGGGACCGGCTGCAACTACATTTGATATTAACGTGTTTTTGGAAGGTATCTCAAGATGATTTACAATATCCTCTGCGATGATTTCTGGTGGCTTTTTATAAGTACGAGCTAAAGAGAAAGCAATTCTGGATGCAATATCCGCATGTTCACTCTCCTCTAAGTCTAATCCTGCTTCCAACTCCTTATAATCATACGAAGCTTTTTCCAATGCTTCCGTCAACACGTGCTCAACTTCCTTTTCGAATTCAAGGAACATTTTTTGCAATCACTGTTTTCCCCTCTTTACTATCAAATGCCTTATTCATGACCGCTCTTGCTTCCATTTAAATCACTTTTAGACTATCGGATTCTTAACTTCTATTCCATACTTTGATATACAGTTTGCATTACTTAAAATATTATGCTCACTTTCGTAGGTCTCGGATTATACGACGAGAAGGACATAACCTTGAAAGGGTTAGAAGCGATAAAAGAGGCAGATGTGGTGTATGCAGAATTTTATACCTCTCCTTTAGGAGGAAAAACGGTAGAAAAGATGGAGGAGGTGTATGGCAAACGAATTTCTGTGTTAGAACGTGGAGACATAGAGGAAAATGTAGAGGAGGGGATTTTGAAGCTCGCAAAGAACAAAAAAGTGGTTTTACTCAGTGGTGGAGATGCAATGATTGCCACTACGCACGTTGATTTGCGGCTTAGAGCGATAGACATGGGAATAGAGACAAGGATAATACACGCACCTTCTATTTCATCGGCGGTTGCTGGATTATGTGGACTCCAGAGTTACAAATTTGGTAAATCCGCCACGGTCTCTCCGCCTTACAAAGGAGTTATATCTGAAGTGCCTTACGACACGATAATAGCAAACAAAGAGCGAGGGTTGCATACTTTGCTCTATCTCGATATTCCGATGCGCATAAACGAAGCGTTAAGGCTGTTGGAAGCAGTTGAGGAAAAAAGGAAAGCAGAAGTGCTTAAAAAATCAATAATTGTGGGGATAGCGAGGGCAGGGTCGGATAGGCCGGTTGTGAAAGCAGATTATTTGAATGCGTTGAAAAGCTACGAATTCGGTGAACTTCCGCATGTGATAGTGGTTCCTGGGGAGTTGCATTTTCTGGAGAAAGAGGCGTTGATAAAAATAGCACAGGCTCCGGAGGCTATTTGAGTCCTTCTACTGAGAAGTCCTTTCCTACCTTTGGTTAGCAGAGGTGAAAGTAATTATAAGCTTCGACCAATTCACACATAGACCGAATTGCAGGGCATCCGTTTAATTTAATACTGGGCTATTGAGCTGTGTCTTTATAATTACAGCTAAAGATTTGTTGTTCGACTAAAGGCGTGCAATTCATTAATTTTTTTAAGTAATTGCAACTCTTCACAATAAGGATTTTCGATTATTATCGCTTCGTTTTGCTTTTTGAAAAACTTAAATGAGCGGATAACTATCACAGCTAATATATTAGAATAATTACTTTGCTCAAAAATTTCTTTAATATTGTTTTTGATTTTGTTGATAACTTCAATTTCTTTGTTGTGTTCGGTCTTTTTATCCAGGGGTTCAAATACATCCAAAATTATATCAACAGTTGAGTTCGGTGCTAAGCTTGTCCCTTCTTTTATTCTTCGCCCTACCGCACTAAAAGCAGAAGATAGAGTATTCGTAGCATCTACAACGATCACTCCTAAATTGGGTTCATTTATCTGTCTTGCTTTCTTTTTAATCTTATCTTTCAACCTTTTCAATTCCAGGTCTATTACATCTGAAGGGATTGTTATGTATAAACTTTTTCCCCAATCATCATTTTCCTTTTCTACCTCAACAATAAGATCGTTTATCTGAAATGATGTTGAGAATGATAAGTTATCTTCAAGTATGTGCTTTAATCTGTTCCTAATCTGGTTAAATTGACTGTTTGAAATTAGTTTATATGGAGTAAGCCTTATGCTTGTGTTTTCAGGGATTAATGGGTTAACATATTCAAAAAGATTATTCAGAGTTTTGTGAAGGCTACGTATTTGCTGGCTTGGATGGATCTCAGTTATTTCAAAATACACAATTTTCGAATCGAATATAATCTTCAAATCAGGGATTTTTCCACATAATTCTGGATATAATTCTACATCAAATCCTCTCGTTACACATTCAGCTGCAATTTCTGTCTCAAAAGCAGTGGATATAAATTTTGTGCCGTTCTTTAGGTCTTTAATAAGAACTTCACTATTTTTTAAGGACTCAATTTCAATAAGATCATTTCCAAGTCCAACAAATATGCCCAGAGGATAAGATCCTTTTTCTATAAGCTGTCTTATCATTAAATGATTTTTTCTTTGATCTCTTAACCATTCATCTAAAATATCTTCAACCCATTGATTATCAAAAATCTGTAAGATTTTATTCATGGCACGCTCAATTTCGTTGTTCTGATATTCCTTAGGTTGATACTCCTTTTTGAGCCACCATTTTTCTTTAAGATTCCTTTTAATACTCAATTTTAACACATTTATAGTTTCAAGACATTGAGAAACCATCATTTTTCTTTTTTAAATTTATCACCCCTTACTACTTATGCTATGTCATCTATTTAAAAGGCTAACCGCTCCACACGGGAATAAATTCTAGGAACTGAGTTTATTCCCGAAGTAAATACTCTTGCAGTGTTCCCGATTTTTCGATAATTTCGGTTAACCTCCTGAAAGTGCATTTTCAAGTGTCTTTTCTAAAAGATCTGGATCAGCTTCTTGCTTATCTTTAATTTTCTTCCATTCTTTCATGTTTTCTTTCATAAAATCTCTCGTATACCATAGATTATAAATAATTGTTGATATCCAATAGCCTAAAATTATTACAAGTCCTAATGCCACTCCTTCCTCCCTATCAATAGGCCAACTATTTTCTCTTAAAAAACATAAAGGGCCCATAATATTCGCTATAAGTAACAAGAATAGAGCAAATGCTCCTCTTCTCCCTTCGCTCCCCCAACCTAATTTCTTTCCAATAGTATTCGGTATTCTAAACAAGATTAGGGCAACTACTCCTCTTCCCTCTTCGCTCCCCCCATCTGATTTCTTATCAATTAATTTATTGTAACAGCGGTTTAGAAGATGCCATCTAAAATCCTCATTATCTCTTTCATGAAAAATTGCTAAATAACTTCCTTGATTATAAACTTGTTTAAGTATTGTTAGATATATATAGAATATGTAACCTACTATCCCCAATCCGACAGCAATAAAAAGATAGGGGTTTAAATCATTTGGGGGGATTTCAGAACGTTTTGTGGATAGCCAAGAGAGTAGAGTCCCAGTTGAAGCAATTGCGAAAAATAAAAGTTCAACAGTCCATCTAAATCCTTGGAGCATTTCATCTCGAATAGTTTTATATTCTTCTTCGTTCATTTACAATCCTCTATTTTATGTTCAGCTCACTACCGATCCCTAGAATCCATCCAATCATTTATCGCATCCTCCTTCGTCTATATTTATTATTAGGTATATTTAAGCTTTGCCCTAATCTGTTTAGCTAACCCTAATTTATGTCACTATATCCGTGATTTAACCTTTCCTTGCAGAGAAAACCCCAACCCTCCACACCACAATCATCAACACGAATAAAAGCACCGCATACGCCAGGAACAGCAACCTCGCACCGAAGACATCAGAAAGAGCACCACAAACAAGTGGAACACCTCCAAGACCCGCATAAAATACCGTGTAATAAATACCCATCACTTTTCCTTCTTGTTCTCTTTCACCTTCTCCCGCGGCTTTCGACGCCAATGTTAACGTGCCAAGAGAAATCGCACCCAGACCCGCACCAAGAAAAACACTCATTATAAAAAGTTCCGGAATGCTGGTTGCGAAGTAAAGCACAAACAAGCCGCAGGCACACAAAAACAATCCAACAATCGAGAGAATGATTTCTCCTATAAGCTTCATCAGCCTGTTAAACCCGGTTTGCAGTATTACGAACACTGCGAACATTGCTGAAAGAATCGTTCCAATGATTCCGACAGAAAGCTTGAGGCTCTCTGGAGCAAAAGCAAAAGGGGAGAACAGAGCGCCCATAATAGCTGCAACTCCTATTCCAAAAAATATCACTACACAAGAAAGCGTCAATGCCTTTCTTTCTCTATCGCCTAAAGCTAACCTTTTTCTTTTTCTCTTTAACCTTTCTTTCGGCTCCGGAACAAAGAGCAATACCAACACCACGCTTAGAAGTGCAAAGACAACGCAAAGGAAAAACGGCATGCGAATGCCGTAAATATCGAAAAGAACGCCTCCTGAAATTGGCCCCGCCGCTAAACCGACGCCCAAACCGATGTTATACACGCTAAGCGCATGCCCGCGCTCCTCGTAACTCGTAACCTCAGCTAACAAAGCAGTGACCGCAGGGAAGAACAAGCCTGCACCTGCTCCTTGTAATGCTCTTACAAATATCCAGTCGTAAGTGTTGTTTGAAAAAGGAAAAAGAGCTGACGCAACAGCATAAAGCAAAAGCCCGGCTACAATCAAAGGTTTCCTCCCAAATTTATCTGAAATAATACCACCAGGGACACTAAGAGGTGTGCTTACGAGTGTAAAAGCGGAGAATATCAAAGCAGAAACGAAGGACGGAGTTTCTGATGCTTCTACCCACTCGCCAAGCAGCGGTGCGATTACCGTGACACCGAATTGCGTGCTAAAAACGCAGATTGCTGCGATTATAACTACTTTTGTGAGCTGGTTAGAATTAAACTGCATAGCATATATATATTTAACACTCAGAAGCGATATAAAACATTATTTCTTTGATAAAACTTTCTTTTTAAGAAAGTTTTAATGAAAATTTTAGTTGGCTCTCGGAACCCGGTGAAATTGGAAGCGACGAAGGAAGCGTTTTCAAAATATTTCGATGCCGTAGAAGTAGTAGGTATCGAAGTGAACAGTAAAGTTTCCAACCAGCCAATTGAAGATGAAACCTTCGCAGGCGCAAAAAATAGAGCGCTTGAATTGAAAAGGATTAATGAAGAACGGAATTTTAATGCTGAGTTCTTTGTGGGCATTGAAGGCGGGATAAAGAAATTGTTTCACAGGTGGTTCACTTTTGGCGTGATGTGCATTATGGACGACAAGGGAAGAATAGGTTATGGAACTTCTCCTTTCTTTGAGCTTCCATCGCAGATTACAGAAGAGCTTTTGAAAGGAAAAGGTGTGGTGGAACTCGGTGATGTGATGGATAATTTGATTGGCGAAAAAAATACGAAAGAAAGACAGGGTGCTGTGGGGTACTTCACTAAAGGTGTTATGGATAGGAAAAGATATTACGTGGATGGTTTAACGGTTGCTTTGATTCCTTTTTTGAATGAGGATTTGTATTTTGAGTTATGAGTTTTCTATAAAACTCTTTTCCTCTTCATTCCTTTATCTCATTGACACAAAATAACACCTCTCCGTGCTTCTTTACCTTCAAAAAGGTGTAATTTTAACATATATTTTAGATTGCTTTCTAAAATTTTTGGAACGGGGTGTGGCAGCAAGCTAGGCTTTTTGTCGAGTAGAGCTCATAGCCACCTCCTCCCGAAGGCTACTATGAGCCCCCTCATAGAACCGGACTCGAGGTTTTCCCTCACCCGGATCTTCAGAAGAAACCCTACCATTTTCCAGATAAGTTATGGGTCCAGTTTTGTTGTCTTTCCTCAGGTTGGATTTTCACCAACCTGATAGCATGAATTTTGCTTGGCACACTCATATCCGCTTCACTTTCCGTTTCAGCGGTTTTGGGATAAGTGGAGGGATAAAGGTAAAATAGTATTAAAAGATAATTTAGACTTTACAGATCAAATGGAAAACAAAAAATTTTTATAATAATTACTTTCTATATGTCCATGAATAACATGTTTACCATAATTTCGGATAAAATATTTGCCTATTCGCATACCCTATTCACTAATTTAAACTAGAATGCATTAATCGCCACTATCCTTGCAATTTTAATTTTAATTACCGCTTGTTTCTATACAGTCACGAAAGGGGCAATGTATCACATGTATATTGCGTTTCTAAAATGTGAAATCTTTTGGATTTTCGACGCTAATAACATTAAAAGACACGATAAAAAGAAGGCAGGAAGATTGTTACGTCACGCAAACTGGTGGAGGCAGCTCTACGAAAAAAATTGTAGTGTTGTAATATATTGCTTTTTTTCTGTTATTTTTATGCTTATTGTTTCTAGTTTTAGAGTACTTTCTTGGATTAACTTTTTTGAAGGACGGTGGTTTACGTTAACTTTTTCTTCCTTTTTTATCCTTTCATTAGTTGCTATAATATGTGCTTTTCTAATCTTTGGAAGTAAAAAAGGAAATATTCTCAAGCACCCGTTAGTAAAATTAATAACTCCTTTATTTAAAAAGGGTAATACGTTAAACCCGTATAAAGGGATTGAGAGACGTAAAGTGTTAGAGAATAAAATTAATACACCCCCAATAGGGTCAACCCCAAGATGGTTCCAAGAAAATAAAGATAAAAGTGAGGTATAATGGCTCTTTATAACTGCTAAATTTACATTAGATTCATTTATTTGAGAAATGAAACTTCAATCAACGTTACACGGTTATTTCCACTTCCGCATCACAACACCCTCAGCGACCTTTGGCAGAAAGAGGGTTGACTTTTGCGGAAATCCTTTCTTTTCCACCCGTGCCTTGTATTCCACATCTGTTATCCGCAGCGGTTTAAGAAAAAATGCAACCCTGTAATCACCCTTATCCACCTTTTCAATCGCATCCCTTGGACTGGACATGAAAACAATATCCTCAGGTTTACCAATAAGCCATTCATGCAGGCTTATTATATCCAGCCCGACTCGTTCGCCTCTTTCCTCTGACAATTTCCTTATTTTCTGCTCATCTGCCCGCAGTAGGTAGAATCTTTCTCCGTCATACATGCATAGTCTAACGTCAAAATCGCTGTTGCATTCACTGAGCTTCGAATGGATGGTGCTCATCACATTCTCACTTTCACTCTTATCGTAACTTTCTACGGCAAAATTTTCTTTTACCCGCGTCCATAAATCTTCCATGCGACACTTTTTCACACATCTGTGCCAGGGCAGCAATAAAAGCGCTCTATCTCCTCCTTCTAAGAGCATCATCAGCGTATACGCGGACGCCGTTCCCTCCTCCCTCTCGGTACTTAACCGATAAGAAGCGGAGTATCTGTGATGTCCATCGAGAATCATAATTTTTTTATCGCGTATTAGCTCTTGAATCTTGCCAATAATTTCTTCATCCGAAACTTCCCAGAGCAGGTGGTGTGCACCATTCAATACGACATCCACAATTGGCTTTTTCCGCTCATCTATCTTCAAATCTGGTCTGCTGAAGCCCAGGTAATCTTCGAAAATGCGGTTTATATCATGGCTTGGGAGGTTGTATTCCGCAACAATTGGCGAGAAATTCATCTTGCATTCCTTCATGAGCCCGTATCGCTCCAGCGTGTTTGCTTCAAATGTCTTTTCATGTCCTAATATGTCGTGTTCATTGAGTTTACCGACTTTCACCAATGCTACTAACCCAAATGCGAAGTAGGTCTCTCTTCTCTCTTCTTCTGGGATTTGTTCCAGAATCTCTTCTGATAGCCTGTATCGGACACCATAGATATAGAAAGAGGGGTTTTCACGTTCAATTAGAATTCCATCGTTGAAAAAACGACTGAGATTCTGTTTTGCATAATCCACAAATTCTTTTTCCTCAACACCTTCTTTTCTCGTGGTAAAGTGGATTACATTGTTTTTCCTGGCTGAATATTTCTCGTAGAGGTGTGCATCAATTGTATCGTAAACCGGGCAAATCAGTTCAGTTCTGTTTTCCAGTTTCGGGTTCAGTATCGCCGCCTTGAAAGGTTTTATTAATACCATGTTTTTACGTTTAACGTTTAAGAAAAAATTTTTAATTTAAAAAGGGAAATTTATAAATGAGATAAGAAAAGAGGAGAAAAAAATGGAAGAAAAAGGAGTGATAGCAAAAATTGCAGGTCCGTTAGTTGTTGCAGATAAGATGCGGGGATGCGAGATGTATGAAGTGATAAAAGTAGGAGAAGAGGGATTGTTGGGCGAAACGATAAGGTTAGATGGCGATTTTGCCTATATCCAGGTATATGAGGATACAACGGGTTTGAAGCCCGGCGAGCCGGTGATAAGAACGAAAGCACCTTTATCCGTTGAACTCGGACCGGGGATATTGAAGAATTTTTACGATGGCGTGCAGAGACCTTTGGAAGGTATAAGGAACAAAGTGGGAGATTATGTAAAAAGGGGAGTTTATGTAGATGCACTCGACCGCAGTAAGAAATGGAAATTCACACCCACGCTTACCGCAGAGGAAGGCAAAGAGATAGTGGGTGGAGATATTTTGGGTGAAGTTCAGGAAACAAAGGTGATAAAGCATAAGATTCTTGTGCCGCCTGGGCTGCGGGGGAAGCTTTTAGAGTTAAAAGAGGGTGAATTCACTGTGAATGATCCAATAGCGAGGATACAAACGGATGGAGAGGATATGGAATTAAAACTCATGCAGAAATGGCCGGTGAGGAAAGGAAGACCTTACAAGGAGAAATTAGACCCTGAGGTACCTTTGTTGACCGGACAGCGTATTAATGACACCTTCTTCCCGATAGCGAAAGGAGGAACGGGAGCTATTCCCGGTGGGTTCGGGACCGGGAAAACGGTGATGCAGCACCAATTAGCGAGATGGGCAGACTCACAGGTCATCGTGTATATAGGTTGTGGAGAGCGGGGGAACGAAATGACAGAGGTTTTGGAGGATTTTCCAAAGCTTATTGACCCTTATAGTGGTGAAACGCTGATGGAGCGGTCAACTCTTATTGCAAATACCTCTAACATGCCTGTTGCAGCACGAGAAGCATCTATTTATACCGGAATCACACTCGCTGAGTATTATCGTGACATGGGCTATGATGTGGCAATACAGGCGGATTCTACGTCAAGATGGGCCGAAGCACTGCGAGAAATATCAGGTAGATTGGAAGAGATGCCGGGAGAGGAAGGTTATCCGGCGTACTTAGCAACGAGATTATCGGATTTCTACGAACGCGCAGGCAGGGTAAAAACGTTATGTTCGGATTCGGAGGAAAGAATAGGTTCTGTTACGGTAGTAGGAGCAGTATCGCCGCCTGGAGGTGATTTCTCCGAGCCCGTGACGCAGAATACGTTGCGGGTGGTGGGCGATTTCTGGGCTCTTGATTCATCTTTGGCAGATAGGAGACATTTTCCTGCTATAAGCTGGCTGCGCAGTTATTCTCTCTATCTCGACGATCTCCGCGAATGGTTTGCGAAGTCCGCAGCTCCGGACTACATGGAGCAGCGAGAGGAAATGATGGGGCTATTGCAAAAGGAGGCGGAACTGCAAGAGATAGTCCAGCTCGTTGGTGCGGATGCGCTGCCAGCGCGTGAAAGAGGAACATTAGAAGTTGCTCGTATGATAAGAGAGGATTTTTTGCAGCAAAACGCATACCATGAGATAGATTCTTTCTGCTCTCTGGAAAAGCAATATCTGATGGCGAAAATCGTTCTTCAGTGGTATGACGGCGCAATAGAAGCGATAGAGAGTGGCATAGGGGTAGAGAAACTGGAGAGGATGCGAATAAAGGATGCCATAGCGCGGATGAAATATGTGCCAAATGAAGGTTTTAAAGAGAAATACGATGAGATAATGAAGGATATGAAAGATGAGTTTGAAGTATTAAAGAGAAGGGAGAGGGAGGCGTGAAAATGGCAATAGATACTTCAGCACGTGAATACACAACGATAAGAGAAGCAGCGGGTCCTTTAATCGTGGTAGAAGGAGTAGAAGGTGTTTCGTATGGAGAAGTAGTGAAGATAGTTACGCCAAGTGGAGAAGAAAAGACCGGGCAGGTGTTGGAAGCGAGTAAAGGACTCGCAGTGGTTCAGGTCTTTGAAGGCACTTCTGGAATAGACACGGCAAAGACGAGAGTGAGATTCACTGGTGACATAATGAGGATAAGCGTTTCGCAAGACATGGTTGGTCGTTTTTTTGATGGTCTGGGCAGACCGATTGATGGAGGTCCGGAGGTGATACCAGAAGATAGGCTTTCTGTTATAGGCGCAGCAATAAATCCTACTGCACGTGATTATCCACGCGAGTTTATTCAAACCGGAATTTCCACCATTGACGGAATGAACACGTTAGTGAGGGGACAGAAGTTGCCGATATTTTCCGGTGCGGGGCTGCCGCACAATGCTCTTGCCGCTCAAATAGCGAGACAGGCGAAGGTATTAACCACTGGAGAACCGTTCTCTGTTGTGTTTGCCGCAATGGGAATCACGCACGAGGAGGCTTCGTTTTTCATGCGCGATTTTGAACGCACCGGCGCAATCGAAAGAATAGTTGCATTTCTCAATTTAGCGGATGACCCTGCAATTGAGCGTGTGATAACACCGAGAATGGCATTGACAACTGCTGAGTTCCTCGCATACGAATATGATATGCACATTCTTGTTATTCTCACGGATATGACAAACTACTGCGAGGCGTTACGTGAGATAGCAGCGGCACGTGAGGAAGTTCCGGGAAGAAGGGGCTATCCTGGATACATGTACACCGATTTGTCAATGAATTACGAAAGAGCGGGACGAATAAGAGGAAGAAAGGGTTCGATTACGCAGATACCCATTTTAAGCATGCCTGATGACGACATAACGCATCCCATACCTGACCTTACAGGCTACATCACAGAGGGGCAGTTCGTTCTTTCACGCGACCTTCACAGAAGGGGTATGTACCCGCCGGTGGACGTTTTGCCGTCGTTGTCAAGATTGATGGACGAGGGGATAGGACCGGGAAGGACGAGAGAGGACCATGCTGGCGTATCTAATCAGCTTTATGCGGGTTATGCGGAAGGAAGGGACATGCGTGACCTGGTTGCGGTAGTGGGGGAGGAGGCACTGACAAGTAGAGATAGAAAATACTTGGAGTTCGCAGATGAGTTTGAGAAGAGGTTTGTTACACAGGGTAGAAACGAAGACCGGAGTATTGAGGAGACATTGAGTATTGGCTGGGATTTATTGGCGACGTTGCCGGAAGGTGAGCTTAAGCGGATAGACGAGCACATTATAAAGAAGTATCATCCGAAGTATAGGAAAGAGGGTTAGGGTAATTACTCAATATCCTGCGGGTTTTGAGTAATTATATGCTTATCGGACAGCCTCTGAAAAGTGGGACATCCTTGCTGTCTTATCTTTTTAGAGGCAGTCCAACAAATCGAAATCGAAAGAAAAAGAAAGGCAAATAGAGCCTTAAATCCAAAAAGAAGCGAAATTTTTATGTCAAAAACAATTGCTGGACAGCCTCTTACATGGAAAAAATAGAAAAGCTTTTATACGCTTTGAGAAATGTAAACTTGAATCTCTATGTGACTTTAAAGGGGAGATATAAGGAGTAGAAAGAGGTGAGTGAAAAATGAACACAAAAATTGTTGCATTTGGGTTGGTCATCGCTTTGGTGCTTAGCGCTGGTATAGCTTCCGCCTTCTCAAATTCAGGCGGTGGAGATTGGAAATATTATAAAGAGATTACAATAGAGGAAAACTCTGGAAATACTTTGAGCGACTATCAGGTTTTGGTGGACTTAAATCCATCCAATTTCCCAGATAAAACGAAGTTCGATGGCTCTGATTTGAGGTTCGCAGAAGATGGGAAAGAGTTCAGCTATTGGATTGAGGATTATGACGCAGGTGCGAAGACTGCAAAGATTTGGGTGAAAGTGCCGAGTATTCCTGCGAGTGGGGGAGCGAAGATTACGATGTATTACGGGAACGAGAAAGCAGGCAGTGTAAGTGATGGGGATGCTACATTTGAGTTTTTTGATGATTTTGATGGGACGAGTTTGGACACGAGTAAATGGTATGATACCGGAAGACAAGGAACATATAAAATTCATAATGGAATTATAGAGTTAGCAAGTGACACCAAAGACCGCAAACCGAAAATTGCATCAAATAGTGTATTTGAGGACAATATTAAAATTAGAGCAAAAGTTAAACCAAAAAGCGATAAAGAAACGGATATTGCTGTCCATTTTGCATATAATAAAGGTACTGGTAGTTATGAATGGTGGAAAGACGTACCAAGTCAAAATGCCGGTGGGCTTTCAAAAGTTTTAAGTGATAATAAAAGAGTGGATATTGCAAAAGGGGATATAAAGTTATCTCTGGATTGGAGTGTTGTTGAGATCATTCATAACAAGGATGAAATAATTGGGAAGTATCACTCAGAAATTTTGAAAGTATCGGATAATACATATAACTATGGAAAAATCGGACTTCGTGATGATTGTGATGGTTCTAATTCAGCAGCAATGTATGATTGGATATTCGTAACAAAATATATCTCCCCAGAACCCACCATTACCCTTTCCCAAGAATACCCAACCCCAAAAATCTCATCCCTTACCTTAACAAAATCAGCCTCTCCATCCACAATCCAAGAAGGAGAAACGACCACAATCGCAATCAGAGTCGAAAATACTGGTGCTGGCGATGCTAAAAGCATAGAAGTGACAGATACAATACCAACGGGCTTCAAGATAATAAGCGGCTCGAAATCCGCGAGTTTCGATAAGATCAAGCCGGGAGACTATCGAACCGTCGAGTACACACTTAAAGCAACAGGCTCCGGGAAGTTTACGTGCGAACCTGCAACGACAACTTACAAGGATGCTGACGGCAATTCCTTTTCCGCTGCGTCGAATCAGGTGAGTATACAGGTGGGCGGAGAAGTTCCAGTTGGTGCGGATTCTGATGGTGACGGATGGAGCGATGAGAAAGAAAGAGAGATGGGAACGAATCCTTACAGCGTTGATTCAGATGGCGATGGTTTGAAAGACCCAGAGGATCCAAATCCTACAGTGCCAGAGGAAAAAAAGACGCCGGGATTCGAGGCGGTGTTTGTAATCGCAGGATTATTGGCGGTGGCGTATCTGTTGAGAAGGAGAAAATAAACTCAACTCCTTTCTCTATTTTTTAGCAGCCTACGGTAAAAGGATGTCTTGGAAATTCATTCCGCGGTGGTGTAGGATGGAGCTTTTATACAAATAAACTATGATGACCGAAGCGATAAGATAATTTATCGAAACATACTATCTTCATCCCATAACTCATGACACTGTATATAACCCAATAAACACGATAACATGGGCTTTGCCATGCTTACAACATCAGCAAAATTATAAGAAGAGATTATAAGTTCTAACGCCGTCCAGCGATTCTCTCGCGCACCGCAGCCATGATTATCGGCAATGCGATTGTAGCATCACAATAAACAGTAACTGCTTTCGCTTTCGCTCCTATTTTTCTCCACGATTTCGCTTCCTCTAACGTTGCACCACTCAAGCTGCCATTTTCCGGCGTATCTATGAATCTACAGAAAAAGTTTATTAAATAATGAAAACATTAAATAATAAAGAAGGAAATTGAGATGAAATTCAAAGTAGTAATCAGGGAAGGAGAAGACGGCTGGTATGTTGTTGAATGTCCCTCTTTGCCGGGCTGCATCTCTCAAGGAAAGACGGTGGCAGACGCGTCAGGAAATATAAAAGAGGCTATTGAACTCTATCTTGAACCAGAAGAGGATATTAAGATGATAGAGGGAGCGCAAGTAGTAGAGGTAGCAGTGTGACGAAATTTATCAGAAGTGCAGGACTGAGTGTAAGCGAGTTTATTGAGTTGTTATGACGAAGAAAATCTCTCTCTCGCACCGCAGCCATGATTATCGGCAATGCGATTTAAACAATGAAACATTTAACGACATTGCTCTTTTCATCTGTGTTAATCTGCGTTAATCTGTGTCAATAATTTATTTTCTTGTCACTCTCTCGTCAA
>JAGLZV010000140.1 GCA_023131215.1 Candidatus Methanophagales archaeon
TCTCAACAATGGTCTGTACCGTAGGATCCACACTATTTTCATTATCTGGAATCATACATTGGCTCACCAGGTAAAATAATCGCTTTTATGCTATATAAAAAGTATCAATAGTTAGAATGTCAATCTCTTATCCGAACACGCATGTACTTTGTTCTATCTCATTAGCTTTTCTACAACTTCTCTCGTCTTTATCGTATCTCGTCCTTTAAAATTTTAGCGTATTCTTCCTTAAGCCTCAAATATTCTCCCTGTTCTTCATCTGAAACAACGCCGCAGTGATGCCACGCTTTTTAAATTTCTATCTATAACTAATACCTTATAGTAGGATTTTTAAAAAATATTTACGATGATGATAGAAAAAGAAATCGGGGACGAGTTCCAAAAAAAGGGACTCAGTGTATCCACCGCGGAATCTTGCACCGGTGGGCTGGTATCCCACCGGATAACAAACGTCTCCGGCAGCTCGGACTATTATAAAGGCGGTGTAATCGCTTATGCTAATGAAGTGAAGAAAGAAATTTTACACGTTGCTGAGAAGATATTGGAAGAAAAAGGTGTGGTAAGCGCCGAATGCGCACTTGAGATGGCTGAAGGCGTGAGAAAGCTGCTGGATACCGATGTTGGCATTGCGACTACGGGCATTGCAGGACCCACCGGGGGAACGCCTGACAAACCTGTTGGATTAGTTTATATAGCATTAGCAACAAAAGATTATGTCTATCATGAGAAGCATATCTTCCACGGGGATAGGGAAGAGAACAAGCGTGAGGCGGCGGATGCTGCCCTTGTGATGCTAAGGAGATATATTTTACAGTACAGGGAGGGAAAGTTTATAAGGAATCAAGACAGATAAAAAAAGGGCTCGTAGCTCAGAAAGGTAGAGCAGCGGGCTTTTAACCCGTCGGTCGCGGGTTCAAATCCCGTCGAGCCCGTTATCAACGCCAAAGCCGAAATACACAAATGAAGAAGAGGAAGATTACCATACTCGAACATGAGTTAGTGCCAAAGCACGAGATAATAGGAGAGGGAGAAATAAAAGAACTTTTGAACAAGTATATAATAAAAAAGGAGCAACTGCCCAAAATCAAATCCTCCGATCCCGTCATAAAGGAGATAAAAGCGGAGGTAGGGGATGTTGTAAAGATAACAAGGAAAAGTAGAACAGCGGGAAAATTTTTATCTTACCGATTGGTTATAGAATAAAAGGGATGTGTGCAATATGTTAGACCGAAATGTGCTTTCAAAAGCGTATTTTAAAAGGGAAAAAATAGTACAGCATCAGCTTGACTCTTTTAATTACTTCCTCGAAGAGGGCATGCAGAAAATAGTGAAGGAGCAGTCATATACGGAAACTTCTATCGGCGGCGAAAACGAAAAGGGGAAATATAAACTGGGGGTGAAGTTCGGTATAATACGCGTGGGCACCCCGAAGGCAAGGGAAGCGGATGGCTCTTATGAATCAATTTTCCCTTCACAAGCGAGGTTAAGGAATTTAAGGTATGCGGCACCGGTATATTTGGGAATGCGGTTAGTGAAGAAATACGAAAACGGTGAAATAGAAGATGAAGAAGAGGAGAAAGAAGTCGAAATCGGTGAGCTCCCCATCATGCTGAAATCAAAAAGATGTAACCTTTACGGGCTTTCTGAGCCCGAGTTGATTGACAAAGGCGAAGACCCTCTTGATCCCGGTGGTTATTTCATCATAAATGGTTCAGAGCATGTGATAATAACGCTGGAAGACCTCGCACCAAACCGGATATTTGTCAACTTTGAAGAGAAATACGGGAGTAAAAGTGTAGTTTCAAAGGTTTTTTCCCTTAAACATGGATTCAGGGTCCTAGTAAGAGTGGGAATAAATAAAAAGGGTATGCTTGAGGTCTCTTTTCCCGCAGTAGCCAGGAAAATTGAATTTGTAATGCTTATGCGAGCTCTGGGGCTCGAAAGCGACGAAGAGATCCTGAAAGCCGTCTCTGATGACCCACAAATAGAAAAATACATCCGCGAGAACATAGAAGAGAGCGAGGTGCATACACATGAGGATGCAATAGCTACACTGGGTCGTAAAGTCGCGCCCACGCAGGCGAGAGAGTATAGAGAAAAGCGCATTAATTATATCTTTGACCGTTATTTCCTTCCGCATCTCGATGACAGAATAGCGAAAGCGCATTTCATTGGCAGAATGGCGGAAGCATGCTATGAACTTTCTTTGGGGAGGAGAGGCGAGGACGACAAGGACCATTATGCGAATAAAAGGCTGAAACTTGCAGGCGACCTGATGGAAGACCTCTTCAGGGTCTCGTTTACCAAATTGACACGGGATATGAGATATCAGTTGGAGCGTGCAAATATGCGAGGCAGGGAGCTGAAGATTACAACTGCAATTCGGTCTGATGTGCTTACTGAACGGATATTGCACGCGTTGGCGACCGGGAATTGGGTGGGTGGTAGAGCGGGTGTTTCCCAATTGTTGGAAAGAAGCAATTATGTGGCTACGTTGAGCCATCTGAGAAGGATAATCTCCCCCCTTTCAAGGGCTCAGCCGCACTTTGAAGCTCGTGATTTGCATCCCACGCAATGGGGTAAAATTTGTCCAACTGAGACTCCGGAAGGTCCCAATTGCGGATTAGTAAAGAATTTTTCGCAGATGGTTGAATTATCCGTGGGAGAAGACCACGAAAGCGTTAAAAGTACTTTATATGAGTTCGGTGTTATCTCCCCTGCTCGCTCTTTGCAAATAAATGCCGAAAAGCGGGCTCGTGTGTTCGTGAACGGTGATTTCATTGGATTCTCTACCGAGCCTGAGAGATTTGTGGAAGAGGTGAGGAGGAAGAGAAGAGAAGGTGAAATATCCTCCCAGGTAAACATCGCCTATTATAGAGAGAGGAGAGATATACTAATAAATTCTGACAGGGGGAGGGCGAGAAGACCGGTTATAATAGTGGAGAATGGAAAACCGTTGGTTACCGAATCGCACCTCGAGAAACTGAGAAAAGGCGAACGGGAGTTTGAAGATTTGGTAAAGGAAGGAGTGATAGAGTATCTGGACGCAGAAGAGGAAGAGAATACGCTGATAGCATTAAACGAAGCGGATTTGACAAAAGCAGATGGTGTGGAATATACGCACCTGGAAGTAGACCCGTCTTTGATTTTAGGCATCATTGCAGGACTGATACCTTATCCTGATCATAACTCATCACCTCGTAACACAATGGGCTGTGCTATGCTGAAGCAATCTTTAGGGCTTCTATCGGCGAATTATAAAACTCGTGCCGATACCAGAACGCATCTTTTGCATCATCCGCAGAATCCGATAGTGAAAACAAGGACTGCTGACCTTATTTTGCATGATAAAAGACCTGCGGGGCAGAATTTTGTCGTCGCGGTTTTAAGCTATGAGGGGTATAACATGGAAGATGCACTGATTTTGAACCGCGCTGCAATAGACCGGGGGTTGGGAAGAAGTCATTTCTTCAGAACCTATGAAGGTGAGGAAAGGAGGTATCCGGGAGGCGAGGAGGATAGATTCGAGATACCTGACACGGAGATTGTAGGTGTGAGGAGCCATGAAGCGTATAACCAACTTGACGAGGATGGGATAATAAATTCGGAGATGGGAGTAGCACCAAATGATGTGTTGATAGGGAAGACAAGCCCGCCGAGATTCTTAGAGGAAACGACAGAACTTTTAAGCCCTTTAGAAAGAAGGGATACTTCTGTTTGTACTCGCTCTAACGAGCGTGGAGTAGTAGATTCTGTTGTGGTTATGGAATCGAGTAGCAACAGGCGCTTAGCTAAGATCGGTGTTCGAGACCAGAAGATACCAGAAGTAGGAGATAAGTTCGCATCCAGGCATGGTCAGAAGGGCGTGATTGGACTAATCGTACCCCCGGAAGATATGCCATTTACTGAAGAAGGAATCATTCCTGATATGATTATAAATCCACATGCTATTCCTTCGAGGATGACGGTAGGGCACGTGTTGGAGATGATAGGCGGGAAAGTGGGTGCATTGGAAGGGAGATTTGTATACGGGACTGCTTTTTCCGGTGAGCCCGAAGAAGACTTAAGAGCTGCACTTGTGCGTGCTGGTTTCTCCCATACCGGTAGGGAAGTGATGAGGGATGGAACAACAGGAGAGATAATAGGGGCTGATGTCTTTATTGGTGTTGTGTATTATCAGAAATTATACCATTTGGTGTCAGCTAAGATGCATGCAAGAGCGAGAGGTCCTGTGCAGATATTAACAAGACAGCCTACGGAAGGGAAAGCAAGGGAAGGAGGTCTTCGTTTTGGGGAGATGGAAAGAGATGTCCTTATAGGTTACGGAGCCGCGATATCGCTAAAGGACAGACTATTGGATGAGTCAGACCGCGTTGTTGAACTGGTATGCGGGAATTGTGGTATGATTGCCTCGATTGACAAGAAAACAGGGTCAACATATTGCCCAAATTGCGGTGCGGACACGGATATATACCCGGTGGAAATGAGTTACGCATTCAAGTTGCTTCTGGATGAGATGAAAGTGCTGTGCATTGCACCGAGATTAGAATTAGAGGAGGCTGTCTGAGGTTGAAATGAGAACAAAAAGGATTAAGGGGATAAAATTCGGACTGCTGTCACCAAAGGAGATAAGGAAGATGAGTGCTACAAAGATAATAACTGCTGATACTTATGGTGAAGATGGCTTTCCAATAGAGATGGGGTTGGTGAACCAGCGGATTGGGGTTATTGATCCAGGATTGAGATGCAAGACCTGTGGTGGTCGAATGGGCGAATGCCCAGGGCATTTCGGACACATCGAGCTTGCTGCTCCCGTTATACATATAGGCTATGCTAAATTGATATATCGGATGCTGAGTGCGACGTGCAGGAAGTGTGGAAGGGTCTTACTGGAGGAAGAAGAGAAGGAGAGGTTTTTAGAAGAAATAGAGAGGCAAAGAGAGAAGCAAGCGGATGTAAACGAAGTAGTGAAGCAGGTATTTAAAGAGGCGGCGAAAACCGAGGTATGCATGTATTGTGGTGAGCGCCAAAAGATCATAAAATATGATAAGCCCACCGCCTATATAGAAATAGATGAGGAAGAGAAAAAGCGTAGATTAATGCCTACTGATGTGAGAGAGCGACTTGAAAGGATACCGGACGGGGATATAGCCCTTTTCGGTATGGACCCAAAAAGTGCAAGACCGGAGTGGATGATCCTCACGGTATTGCCTGTTCCTCCAGTAACCGCAAGACCTTCTATCACCTTAGAAAGCGGACAACGCAGCGAAGACGACCTCACACACAAATTAGTGGACATAATAAGGATAAATCAGCGATTTATGGAAAATAGAGATGCCGGTGCGCCGCAATTGATAATAGAAGACTTATGGGAGCTTCTTCAGTACCACATAAGCACCTATTTCGATAATGAAATTCCCGGGATACCTCCTGCGAGACACAGAAGTGGTAGACCTCTTAAGACGATGTCGCAGCGATTAAAGGGAAAGGAAGGCCGGTTTAGAGGTTCACTATCAGGGAAAAGAGTGAATTTCTCCGCTCGAACGGTTATATCTCC